>JAADFF010000054.1 GCA_013153035.1 Dictyoglomota bacterium
TGAGCTACACCCGCTCCATACCATGTTTCAGTATAAATAACATACTGCTTTAATAGGATACCACAGAGATATATTGTTGTCAACGGGAGGGTTTTCCCTCTACTGGGAAACTAAATCTTCCTCATTTTTCTTTCGAAGTTCTTCTATAAAACCAGATGCGAGAATACCAGCAGGTAAACCGAAGAGACCAATACCCAATATAGCCAAAATAGAACCAACAATCTTACCCAATGCCGTCTGCGGATAAACATCTCCATAACCTACAGTAGAAAGTGTTACTATCCCCCACCACATAGCTTCAGGAATACTATGAAAAGTTTCCGGTTCTATGTAATACATGAGACTGGCAACGATGATAAGGAGTATACCTATAGCAATCATTGATGAAACAAGCTCATCCATAGTTTTCTTAAGTACCCTTACAATAAGAGACATAGCCCTAAAATATCTTTCAAGTTTTAAGATACGCAATATACGAAAAATTCGCAGAATCCTCAAAATACGCAAATCGACAGACAAAAGGGGTAAATAAAACGGAAAAATAGAAAGCAGATCAACAATAACAAGAGGTTTTAAAGCATACCTTATACGTCCCCATATGTGGTGAGAGTAATCTGGATGCACAGTACACGACCACAAACGGAGGATATATTCCGCAGTAAAAACAAAAACAGAAAATGTCTCAAATGAGTCAAAGAACATACGATAGCTATAGTAAATGGAATCAACAGTACTAATAATAACAGCTATAACATTTGTAATAATAAGAACGGCAAAGAACTTATCTACCGGCTCGTCAGTACTTATTTCTAAGTAGTAAAATATTTTCTCTTTGCTCACAACCATCACCACCCAACCGGAAATGGAACATGAGCAAGCAAAGTTTAAGAGGTTCAAAAATAAAAGTGGCGGGGACGACGGGATTTGAACCCGCGATCTCCGGCTTGACAGGCCGGCGTGTTAGGCCCCTACACCACGTCCCCACCTATATATCGCACATATATTATACACAAAAAAGGTCCCAGTGAGAAGTAAGCCGGGTTCTGTACCTTCCCATAGGGAAGGTGGTGCTCATGTATCTGGGCTATCCTTTACAGGATAGCTCATGCAGCCTACCCGGGGGCATTGGTCGGGCCAACCTGCCCCCATATTTGGCCTTGCTCCGGACAGGGTTTACCATGCCTTCTTCCTCGCGGAAGAAGCGGTGGGCTCTTACCCCACCTTTTCACCCTTACCCCACCACAAGGGTGAGGCGGTATATTTTCTGTGGCACTTTCCCTCGGCTCGCGCCGGCCGGGTGTTACCCGGTGTCCTGCCCTGTGGAGCCCGGACTTTCCTCAGCAGGTTATACCTGCTGCGAGCACCTTTCTCACTGGGACCTCTTATATATACCTTACTCAGACTGTTTATATTCAGCCAGCCTAAGCATCTTATCCCAAAACTCTTCAAGTTTATAGTACTCTCTTGCCTCCGGAGTAAAGATGTGTACAATAATAGGTCCTATATCTATAAGCTTCCAAGATGTGGGGTCTCCTTCAGAGTGATATTCAATGTCCCTAACATCAAGCCAATCTTCAAGTTCAGAGATTAATGCATCGGCATGTATAGGAGAATTAGCGCTGCAGACAACAAAGTAATCGGCAATATTAGTAGCCGGTGCTACATGCATGATATTAATATCCTCTGCCTTCTTGTCATCAAGAACTTTGACAACATTGTCAAGAAGCTCCTTTAGCTCCAAAACATTCACCTCCTGTATAAGTTATGTTTATGTATATAGTCTATAACAGTATCGGGCAAAAGCCCCTTTAATGGAAGTCCCATAAGTAACTTTCTTCTAATATCGGTAGAAGATATTCCAATATAACATGGCATCGTTATAGTAAATGCCTTTACAATAGACAGAAGGTCTCTTCTAATAGGCACACAGAGTCTCGGAACAATCATAAAGCGCATATCCCTAACAATGTCATCAAAGTGATACCATGACAGAATAGTGTTAAAGCTATCGCTACCCAGAAGGTACCAATCCCTATCAGTGGCGTGGCGGTGCCATGTATTAATAGCATACCGTTCGTCTCTCTCCCAATCGGCCACAGAAAATCCTTCTATACCTTCAATAGCAAGCTTTACCATTTCAAATCGGTGACTGTAGGAAACTTCAACAGACTTATGTGGGGGATCAGCCGTTGGAACAAAAACCACCTCATCGACAAGACCTGTAGATAGGGCTATATATGCCATTTCAATATGCCCCATATGAATAGGATCAAATCTACCTCCCAATATAGCCCTGCGTTTAGAAGAGGTCAAAGGCTTTACCCTCCAACCAAATGGTATCTCCTTCTTTAGCACCTCGTTTGCGAAGTTCCTGCTCTATTCTCAGTTTCTTGAGCCAGTGCATAACATAGTTGAAGCTAGCTGTGTTGTTGAGGTCATATGACATGAGATATCTAATAATAGGCCCTGTAACCTTCCATTCACCTTCACCAATTTTCTCAATCTCATAAGTGTAAAAGGGAACAGGTGGTAGCTTGATAAGCTCGTATTCCTCAGGCTTCTTACCATAATGTTTAAATACATGTCCCTCAACCTTAGAACGAATCAGTCTTCTCAAGTCATCAAGACCTTCGCCTGTGACAGCTGATACAAAAACAACATCTTCATCTTTAAAACCATGCTTTCTCGCTATATCCAGAAGCCTTTCTTTGGCATTTTCGTCGTATGCTAATACATCCATCTTATTAAACGCAAGTATAGACGGTCTTTTTACAAGTTCGGGGTTATATTCTTCAAGTTCTTTTTTGACAATCTCCAATGCCTCCTCTGGAGGTGTATCGAAGCCAGAGGCATCTATAACATATGTTAACAGTCCTGTACGCTCAATGTGCTTAAGAAATTCAAGTCCCAAACCTTTACCCTCATGGGCATCCTCAATAATACCGGGCATATCAGCAATCACCACAGACCTGCCATCTCCAAGGTCCATAATACCAAGCACCGGGGCAAGGGTTGTAAAAGGATAGTCGGCTATCTTAGGATGAGCCGCAGTTAGGCGCGATATTAGCGTAGATTTACCGGCATTGGGAAGCCCCACGAGGCCAACATCGGCGACGAGCTTCAATTCCAAAATAAGATCTCTCTCTTCACCGGGATAACCTTTCTCTGCAAACTTAGGAGCTCTCCGCGTAGGGGTGGCAAAGTGAACATTACCCCTACCTCCTTTGCCACCACGGGCAACAAGGAGTCTTAGCCCCGGTCGGTTGAGGTCAGCTAGAACCTCTCCCGTGTCTGCATCTTTTACAATAGTACCCACAGGCACTTTAATGATAATGTCCTTACCTTTCTTTCCATAAAGCTTTTTACTTCTACCAGGTTGGCCGTCCTCGGCCTCAAATTCATCTTCATAGTGAAAATCAAGGAGAGTTAGCAAAGAAGGGTCGGTTTCTAGGTAAACCGACCCTCCATCTCCGCCGTCTCCACCATCAGGACCACCACGGGGAACAAACTTTTCCCTTCTGAAGGTAGCCGCCCCGTCGCCGCCCTTTCCACCTTTTACATGTATCTGTGCCTGATCTGCAAACCTCATATCCTATTAGTCAGCTAGAGGAATAACATCTACATACTTGCGACCACGTCTACGGGTAAACTTTACAATGCCATCAACTGCTGCATGAAGTGTATAATCAGAACCAAGATACGTATTCTTGCCGGGATAAAAACGTGTGCCTCTCTGTCTAACGATAATATTGCCAGCTCTAACAATCTGTCCATCGTGTCTCTTCACACCAAGATACTTAGGATTGGAGTCACGACCGTTTTTGGTGGAAGAACCACCTTTATGGTGAGCGAACAACTGAAGATTCCACTTAATTACCATTTCACCCTTACCTCCTTCCTAAATCTCACATAGGGTCTGTACTGCAGAGATATACCCTCTGCAGCCTCAATAAGCCCCTTAATAATTGTCTTCTCTACAGCATCAAGCTGTAAATCTTTTACATAGAGCCTAAAAAAACCTTCTTCTAATTCTATTTCTACTCGCTTAGACCTATAAATATTCACGAGTGTATTAGCAACATACTGTGCCAGTGTTGAATACGCGGCACATACAATGTCCTTGCCCGTACCAGCCATACCAGCATGACCCTTAAATGTTATTTCTCTAATATGGCCATTTCTGTCTGTTAGGACAAGGACCTCTATCAAGATTATTCAGCTCCCAAAGATGTAATCTTTATCAGAGTGTATCTAGGTTTGATATTCTTGCGCTTTCTGTAGTTGCTTTTTGCACGATACTTAAATACCCTAATCTTCTTACCTCTAAACTGCTTCAATACATCAAAATCAACTTTAACAGATGGCAGATAAGGATCACCCATATATACCTGACCATTGTCATCTTTGTAAAAGAGAACCTTAATGTCATTCTTCAAATCGTCCTTCTCCCACCAGCCAGGAACGACAACAGGCTTACCCTCTTTTATCTTAAACTGTTTGCCAGCCATTTCCACTATTGCGTACATACTCGCCCTTCCTCCTTTCACCTATCTCACAGTGTATACATCGCCTGCTATTTTACCAGAAAAGTATAACATATCAAAGCCCAAAGACACCTATATACTCAGTAAAAGGTATACCAAATACCTTCTCAAACGCCGATTGTAAAAACATATCTGTCTTACCCGTGTATATTATTTTACCATCTTTTATACCTACTGCAAAGTGGCTCACAGCCTTCACAAATTCTATATCGTGGGAGGTAAAAATAACTTGATGTTTTTCACTAAGAAGACGAATAATATCCACAAGCATATATCGATGATACGGGTCAAGAAATGATGTAGGCTCATCAAGAAGAATAACCTTGGGGCTTTGAAGCATAACCATCGCTGTTAAAACAAGCTGTCTCTCTCCTGAAGACAGAGTAGAAAACAATCTATCCTTAAGGTGAGTAATACCTAACGTATTCATTACATCGTAGGCCTGTCGAATGATATTTCGAGGGTACCCACCTATAGGTTTCATATATCTGTACATACCGGCCATAATAACATCTATTACTGGAACAGACGCAGCATATGCCCTATCGGGAAAAAGCACACCGACAAGAGAGGCTCTTTCTTTGGCCGACAGGCGATGAATATTTTTTCCATCAATAAGCACTTTTCCAGTATGAGGTCTATAAATGCCAACAATTGTCTTTAACAAGGTTGTTTTTCCAGAACCATTTGGCCCCACAATGGCAAGAGGATACATATCACCCTCAAGATTTAAGGAAATATCGTGAAGCACCTGCTTATCTTTTTTGTATCCAAATGATACATTTTTCAGGATAAGACTCACAACCATTCACCACGCACAACAAGGTATAAGAAAAACACACCACCAACAACAGAGGTGAATACACCAATAGGGATCTCCATAGGGTACATAACACCTCTGCTTAAGAAATCCCCCACTACAAGTAAAATGGCACCTATCTCCATGGACAAAAGCAGTTTAGATAAGTGTTTGTCTCCTACCATTAAACGGGCAAGGTGTGGAGCCATGAGTCCAACAAAAGACACAATACCATAGAATGCAGCAACAAAGGCTGCAGCAAGGGATGCTAATACAAGATATATAAGTCTATAAACAAAGACATTAACACCTACACCATGTGCTACTTCATCACCTATAAGCATAATATCCAGAACCCTATGGGTCGATACAATAACTATGAAAACGAAGATAAGAACAATGCTTTGAAGCAATACCTTTTTTCCATCGGCCATGGCAAAGCTTCCCATAAGCCACGCCAAGATATTATGTAATGAATCATTCCACATAATAAGAACAAGTGTAATACCTGCAGATACCAATGATGAAATGACAACACCTGAAAGAACAATCTTTAACCGATTGCCTCTACCTAAGACATACGAAAATGCAAATGACAAGATAGCAAACACAAATGCATAAAGCCATACGGGACCAGAAAGATGAAAACGATAGGCTATCACGGCTCCTAAAGATGCACCGGCGGAAACACCAAGAAGATAAGGGTCAACAAGGGGATTCATGAGTGTAGTTTGATAGAGTGTTCCACCTATGGCAAGAAGCATGCCAGAAATGGCAGCAGCAAATACCCTTTGAAGGCGAAATATAGCTATTTTATCGGTGATATTAAAGGAAGCACCAGATAACCATTTAATAAATACATCAATGGCAGCATACGGAGAGATATAAATAGCCTGCCCAGGCTTTATGCTACTATAAGAAACAGCCAGTAGCATGGTAAAAAGGAGGAGGACAAAGCCTCCTCCTATCAGTGCTATTTGCCTATAATTTTTCATGGTAGCAGGAGGTAGATTTCTCTATAATCTCCATTCCATACAACATCTTTAATACCCATGCAGTTTAAAACATCTCTTAGACGGATATATATACCTGTATTATCAGTCTTTACTTTGCATGTTTTACCCTTATAAACAACAAAATCAGAACCTGTCTCTACTCCTAATATCTTTTCCGCACCATCTTTGGAAATATATGTGCGTCCTTCCTCGGCATTAAGATACACGGCGACAGCCCCGTTATCATCTCCCAGCTCATGCTTGTAATACGCCTTGGCATAGACTCTATCGTTAAGACCTATAGCAACAACTTCCTTGTTAAATGTTGTCGGTTGAACAATATGGGCCAGCTGAACAAGACCATAAACAATGCGAGGTCCTGGTCTGAACACCCAATCATCATTGACATAATAGACATTTCCATTTTTTACGGCCTTTAGGTCTTTCCAAGGAAATTCATTAAGAAATGCAGGTCTTCCTGCATATGCCATGGAATTTTTCGGCATGATGATAATATCTGGATCGTTCTGCAAAAGATATTCCGGGTTTACCATAGGCCAAGGGCTCTGAAGATCGGAAGCAATATTATTAACCTTGATATCCTCTAACATTTGACCAATAAATGTTGTCTTGTTTGTGGACATAATAGGGTTATACCATAACACAAAGAATACCTTTTTGTCCTGATGATTACCGGTGAATGCCCTAACGGCCCTTTCTATAGCTTCCACCTTAAATGCAACACCCTGAGCATTTCTGTATAGACCTGTTACAATACCTACCTTACGGATATCATTGGCTATATCTTTCAGAGAGTGAGGATCAAGCACCATCACAGGAAGCTGGGCAGCAAGCTTGTCAAACAGTTGTTTAGGGAAAGATTTAGCAGAGATAACAAGGTCAGGTCTAAGACTAATAATCTTCTCATAACTCGGTGTAGAAAAGCCACCTATGCTTGGTATTTTCTTCACCTCAGGCGGATAGTTATCAAAGTCTGTACGACCGACAACACGATCACCCGCGCCAATGGCAAACAAAATCTCAGTGATAGATGGAGCTGTAGACACAATACGCTTAGGGGTTTTGTAGAGTCTCACCACTCTACCTAGATCATCAACAACCACTGCAGAGTACACATTGGTGATAAATAGAGAAGAAACAAGAAGCAAAGATAACAAGAAAATAGCCAGCTTTCTCTTCATAGCTAGCACCTCCTTTTAAAATTTGGTGGAGGTCCCCGGTTTACCCCCACGCGAGGCTTCCGCGGCATGGCAAGGCAGGTCTCCTGACTCAGGGCATACCCTTGTCGCCTTCCCGGGTTTCCCCAGTGGCATATTGACAAGGGCTTTTAACCCCTCACAGTTGCGGGGCAGTGCCGGATTTTCACCGGCTTCCCTATTAAGCCTCACGGCACCTTGCCATGGCTTGGTTATACAAAACATATATTAACCTAAATTGTGCCTAACAACAAATTTATCTCCAACAGTATCCTTAATATGTCTCATGAGACTCATAAGTGATTTGGTTCTAAATGGAGAAGACAATGGGTCAAGCTTCATAAGAAATACATCTTCTCCCTCTTTGTCTTCTGGACGAATCCATATATAGAATGATTGGAAAAACCCCTTATCTATAGTGTAACTACGAAGCAATATTTCTCTATCTCTATAAAATACTTCTCTAACACCATAGCCTTTATCGACAGCAGGTCTATAATTGAAACCTTCTAAAGACTTCATATCACCAAGAAGCTCTTTCCACGGCTTTTTTATTAGAGCATGTGGCATATAGTCAGCCCCCTTTATAAACAATCTTTCATAATCATCTGCATAATCCTTATCCTTGACAACTCTTACCAGGAATATATCTCTACCCTCTGCAAGCCATTTCTGTTCATACTTTGTCTGAACTCTACGGCTGGGATTTTTTTCTAGCTTTATAGAAAAAACACCAGTTTTTTCAGCATTTTCACGTGCTTCTTCAGCATACCAGTCAACATCTGTCATAAGTTCAAAATATCCCCCAACCTTTAGCACACGGGCAAGCACATGCCAAAAATCTTCCCTAACAACCCTTCGTTTGGCATGCTTTTTTTTAGGCCAAGGAACAGGAAAGTTCATATACACACCATCTACTGAGTTTGGTGCAAAAAATTCTGCAAGACCTAAAACACCATCAAAAAGGAGCATTTTCACATTATTTCTTTGCTCTCTTTGAAGCCGATATGCAGATTTTAGAAGTGATGTCATTGACACCTCAAATCCTACAATAAGAGCATTGGGGAAAGCTTTAGATAGTGTCAGCAAATATTCTCCCCTACCAAATCCCAACTCAACAAATAATGATGTAGCATCAGGCTTCATCATATGCCAAGGAATAGGCATGGGCATGTACTGAGGCTTTAGATACAGATGGTGTGGTGGAAAGTTCATAACATCCCCTCCTACAACTATCAAATGTTAGTAATAGTAGTAAATTCTATCAGAATAAAATTTATACCTAATAGGCCTATGATTTCTCACAACCAGACCTATCCACAAGCCTGCTACAAATCCTCCAACATGTGCCCAGTATGCAACAGGACTCATAACGTCTACAATACCACTAACAAGCTGAAGAAGTATCCAGTAGAAAAGATACCAATAAGCAGAAATATAAACAATAACAGGGAAAATACCAATAATCAACAGAGTTTCAATAGGCGATGCTGGGAAAAATATCATATAAGCCCCAAGCACACCAGAAATAGCAGCGGAACCGCCAATAAGAGGCATTGTGCTTGTGGGAAACACCAATGCATGCATTAACATACCAACTGCCGATGCAAAAAGGTAAAATAAAAGATATATATGATGTCCCATAACATCTTCTACATTATCCCCAAATACATATAAAAACCACATATTTCCAATAATGTGCATCCACCCACCATGAAGGAATGTTGAGATAAGTATCATTGATAATATTCCCCATATATCAAATACCTTTACCATATACCAAAATTTAGCAGGCACAAACGCGTGTGTTTGTATGAATGCCTGAAGGGCATCAGCAGGCATGGATAGTTCAAAGAAAAAAGCAAGAAAGGACACCAGTATTATGACATAAGTCATAACTGGTGCCCTGCGGGTGGGGTTAATATCCCTCAGCGGTAGCAGAAACATTATTTATTCCTCCAATCTCCTGTAGAATGGGGAATGTAACTAACACTGGGTCGACGGCTAGAAGGCTGAGGATAAAACTTCATCAGCATGTATACCTCAGTAGGTACATCGGTGCTAATCTTGATTCCATCTCCTCCATGCTGGGGTTTCAATATCTCGTTAAGAGTTTCCTTAAACAGTGGATAATCGTGAGTCCAAGTACCCTGAGAAAGGATGTCAGCTATTCTCTCTGCATCATCCTCCGTATAATGCTCGAGGAGCATTTCTTTGACAAACTCTTTGACCTGCTTTAAGGCTTTTCTTGACATATCAGCCTTAATCAGCGTGGCATCGTCTACTTTATCTGCCCCTTTCTCCTCTACTGCTTTGACAATAGATGCAGCAGGTTCAGTTCCAAGCTGAGGATCTACTGGACCCAAGACGGCATTTTCATCCATAATAATTTCATCTGCAGCAAGGGCTATTAGGGTTCCACCAGACATAGCATAGTGTGGAACAATAACCCTGGTAGGGGCCTTATGTCTCTTTAGGGCCTTAGCAATCTGCTCTGCAGCAAGCACAAGGCCTCCTGGGGTATGAATAATAAGGTCTATAGGAACATCATCGGGTGTAGAACGAATGGCGGAAAGTACAGCCTCGGAATCGTCAATATTGATGAAACGGGAAATAGGTAAACCAAAGAAGGAAATAGTCTCTTGTCGATGAATAAGGGTAATAACCCTACTCTTCCTTTTTTTCTCAAGTCTTGCCAACAGTATATTGCGCATATTCTGCAAATGCCACTGTTGCATAGCGGGCTCCATGAGCATAAAGATAAATAGAAGCCACCACAACATACTCATAAAATCCATTTTCATCACCTCCACAAGTATTCTATCTGTCTACTACCAGATTAATATCGTGATTTATAATTTAAGCGAGAGGAGGTGCTTGTATGGCATTTTTATATTTGGTTTCGCCTTCTGAAAGGCTAACCCCTGCTTATCATAGGTTTGCACGTATAAAAGAAACAGAAGACATTAGTATTTTCCAAGCCAAGGGCAGAGTACTGGCCAAAGATATTTACAGCTCAGAAAACATTCCACCATTACCCCGTTCCACGGTAGATGGATATGCTGTCAAATCAGAAGACACAATGGGGGCTTCACCTGAAACACCTGCAATGCTCCTTAAGATAGGAGAAATCCACATTAGTGAACTCCCCAAAGAGAAAATAGCACCAGGCCAGACGATGTACATTCCCACAGGTGGAATACTGCCTGAAGGGGCAGACGCAGTAGAAATGATTGAATACACTGAAGAAATACCACCATATGTAGAAATGTATCGCAGTGTAGCACCCGGTGAAAATACCGTACAACCGGGTGAGGATATAAAGGAAGGTATGCTTCTTATCTCTAAGGGAACAAAACTTCACGCCAGACACATAGGGCTTCTCGCGTATGCCGGTATTACAACAGTTACAGTGTATAGAAAACCCAAAATAGCCATCTTCTCAACAGGAGATGAGATTGTTCCACCAGATACCAAGCCCGGGCCTGGCAAAATGCGTGATGCCAACGGACCTATGCTCAAGTCCTTGTTTGCAGATATGGGAGAAATCCTCAATGTCTCCCCGACCATTATTCCCGACGAACGAGAAGCAATGGAAAAAGCCTTAAAAGAAGCTTTGGAGACAGCCGACATTGTCATGCTATCGGGTGGTTCTTCGGCCGGCACAAGAGACCTTGTTGTTTCTGTCATAGAAAGTATGTCTAAAAGTGAAATACTGTTTCATGGTCTGCGTATTAGTCCCGGGAAACCTACCATAGTGGCTGTTGCTGGCGGAAAACCGATATTGGGACTTCCCGGGCACCCTGCCTCATGCTTTGTATCGGCCAAACTCATAGGTACAAACATTGTAGAATATATATCAGGCAGCGATAGACAAACACCCTTTGTCTTTATACGAGGGGTTATGAAAACAGAGGTTTACAGCAAACCCGGTATAGAAGAATATCTCAGGGTAAAATTAGATTTCTCAACATCACCACCTACTGTTGAACCAATGATTACCCAATCAGGAATAACATATACGCTTGCAATGGCAGATGGTCTTGCAAGAATACCACCAGAAAAAGAAGGGCTATCTGCTGGTGAGGAAGTTGAGGTGATGTTACTGTGAAAAAATTTCATAATACGACCCCATGGGATAATGTGCTATCTCTTGTAGAAAACACGTTAAAGTCTATGCTTAAGCCCCAAATAGAAGAAATACCAGTAAAAGAGGCTATTGGTAGAGTATCTGCACGAGAAGTATGGGCAAAGCGTAATGTACCTCACTTCCTTGCAGCTGCAGTGGATGGCTATGCTGTGAAAAGTGACAGATTTAAAGAGGCACATACGGCAAACCCCATAAGGGTTGCCAAAGATAGTGTCCGGTATGTCAATACAGGAGATCCTGTCTACTTTCCCGAAGAAGATGCCGTATATATGCAAGAAGATGTTTTAGAAGATGGAGAGTTCTTAGTATTCCACAAGAGTATATCTGTCGGCAAGGGAATTCGCTTCCTTGGGGAAGATGTCATCAAAAACGATCTTATTGTGTGGAGAAACACATATCTTCTCCCAGAGCACATAGCCCTTATGAGAGCAGCTGGTGTAAAGACAGTAGAAGTCTACAAACCTATAAGCGTCACTATCATACCCACGGGTGAGGAAATGAAGGCCCCAGAAGGGGATCTCAAAGAGGGAGATTTACCAGAGACAAGTAGTCTCATGGTAGCCCAGTATGTTGAAAGGTTTGGAGGAACAGTATCCAAGATATACTCCCCTGTTTCCAATGATATAGATAAGCTATCTCAGGCACTAAAAGATGGTTTGCAAAATGCAGATATCGTATTATTTATTGGTGGCTCTTCAAGGGGAAAACATGACCTTATAGCTCCACTGATAGAAAATATGGGCACTCTACTTGTTCACGGCATACGTATAAGACCATCAAAACCCACAATAATAGGTATAGTAGAAAACAAACCTGTTATAGGACTGCCAGGATATCCAACAGCTACATACTATATACTTCAACATATAGTGAAACCTTTAATAGAAGTATTTATGCCCAAAGACAAAGAAATACCTCATCAAACTGAAAAGGCAACTCTCAGCGTGCATGTGCCATCACCTGGCGGTGTAGCAGAACTACTCCGTATTGTCGTAGGCAAAGCTCACGATGAAAAAAACCATGCTATTACACTAGGTAGTGGCTCCAGTAAGCTATTTCCCATTACCATGGCCAATGCACATTTGTTTATACCAGAGGGCAGTGAAGGATATAAAGCAGGTGAAGAAGTTGAGATTATTAAGGTCAAAGGTGGACATCCTCTTCTGGCAATGGCAAGTGATGATATGGCATTTAAATTGCTTCTATCTCTGCTAAGGGAGAAAAACATACTCGTATCCTACGCCAAAAAAGGTTCACTTGGCTCTATTGGAGCATTTAATAAAGGACAGGTGTACTTGGCAGGTGCCCATCTGCTTGATCCACAAACGGGTCAGTACAATAAACCCTTTATAAAGAAACCTGCCAAACTTATACTGATGGCAAAGCGAGAGCAAGGATTTATTGTCCAAAAAGGCAATCCGAAAAATATATCGTCCTTTGAAGATATACGGCGAATAAAATTTGTAAACAGAGAAAAAGGTTCGGGCACACGTATGTTACTTGATTATCTTCTGGCGAAATATGGTATTTCGCCCAGCGAGATTGATGGCTACATGCTTGAACGATTCTCGCACTTACAAGTAGCCATGACCGTTGCCATAGGTATGGCAGATGCAGGACTTGGAATAAAAGCAGCTGCCGATGCTCTCGACCTTGACTTTGTACCTGTGCATACTGAGGAGTATCATATAATCATACCCGAAGGTGATGAAGCACTTGCCCAAAATATCATAGACGTGCTAAGAAGCACAAAATGGCAGGCCAAAGTGCAAGAAATTGGTGGCTATGATGTGTCTGCCAGTGGAAAGGTGGTTAAATAAATGGTAGACCCTTTAGGAAGAAAAATAGAGTATATTCGCATATCGGTTATAGACCACTGTAATTTTATGTGCAAATACTGCACAACAGGCACTCATGGATTTGAAAAGGTACCTAAAGAAGACATACTTTCGTTTGAAGACATTGCCCGCATAGCAGAAGCTGGTAAACACTTAGGTATTAACAAGATAAGACTAACAGGCGGAGAGCCTCTTGTTAGACATCCGCTTCCAAAACTTGTTTCCATGATAAAAGATGTCGGTATAGATGACATAGCCATTACCACAAATGGTTATTACCTGTCAATTTATGCAAGAGAGCTAAAAGATGCCGGTTTAACTTCAGCCAATATCAGCATAGACGCCGTAAATCCAGAAACATTTAAAAACATCACCGGCGTAGACGCTGTTCACCTTGTACTAAAGGGTATAGATGATGCCATAGATGCAGGTATTAAGGTTAAACTCAATACTGTTGTCATGAAAGACATTACCATCAAAGAGCTACCAGCCCTACTGGATCTGGCTCGTTCCCGCAATGTTCCTCTAAGATTTATAGAGCTAATGCCCAAGATAGATACGGAAACATGGAATGATATGTTCTTTAAAATCACAGACTTAAAAAAGTACATTGAAGAAAATATATCTCCTTTAACCCCTGTTGATGCCCAACTCGGTAAAGGACCAAGCACATACTACCAACTGGAGGATGGCACTATTGTAGGTTTTATAGCCTTTTTCTCTATGAACTACTGTCAGAGGTGCAATCGTATTAGAATAGACAGTAGAGGTAATATATATCCGTGCTTGTTTGCTCCGATAAAATTACCAGGACTGGACAAAATAAGAGCAGGACTGGAAGAAACAATAGAGTTTCTCAAAGAAGGGATAAAGGCAAAACCAGAACATGGTGATCCCAACGCAGCATGGAGTGTTGAAATGAGAAACATAGGAGGGTAAAAGTGTGAAGCCAACGCACATTAAAGCTGGATTACCACACATGGTAGATGTCACAGATAAGAATGTTACAGCCCGCAAGGCTACGGTATTTACAGAAGTTATACACACAGGCAGAACCATAAAAGATGTTAAAGAATCACTTGTCAAGGCTTCTTTGACAAGCACAACGGCAACGAAGCTGCTACCCCAGTTTATCCCAATGACCCACCCTATTCCATTTACATACATAGGTTCTGAGACACAAGGATTAGAAAGCGACGCATTTGAAATATATACAACTGTTAGAGCTAACTGGTACACAGGTATGGAGGTTGAAGGTTATTTAGGTAGCTTACTATATGCGCTGACATTTGCAGCACATCAAGATAGAGCATTCTACCACTTTATAATCAGGCGGAGTATGCTCCTTTATAAATCGGGCGGGAAATCAGGAACACTAAAACGACAAATAGGTAAAGTAGAAAACATTATGTTGTCTGGAACAAAAACCAAGCCATTTGTCAGCATAGGAAAGCTAGACCCTCTCTTTATTACCAATTATCCACAAATGGCAGAAAAAGATAATTCGTATCCACTTATTATTACTAATACCAATCTATATTATGCCAAAGGATATATAGAAATAGGACCTCATGTTATGACAATAACCTACAGAGAAATAGATGATAACGGTCATTACCTTTTAATGATAGCCCCAAGATGTGACAGAGCCGTCATTAGAACAGGACATAATATCACTAGTCTGTTAATGGAGGAATAGATATGAATGGGATGGCAAGACTAAAAGCAGGTGAAAGCTTGGGCAAACTGGTATGGCCAGATGTTGAGGATGTCATCAGCACAACACCAAAGGGTGATTTGGATACCATCCTTTCAACGGCAAAGTTCGCCGCTGAAAATGCCATTAAAAATAGATATATGCTGGCACCTTGGCTTGATGACGCCATCATCAATAGATACGATATTACATATGAACCCAAACCACATTACATCGTTTCTCATGTAAGGATTGAGGCAACACGATGTCCAGGAGTTATTGCTATATTGGCAAACATTGTATCCTTGACAACTCTTCTTGATATGTTTAAAAGTGTTACCAAGAATGTTTATATATCGGACATTATTATGTCAGGAGAAAACTATAATATCAAAGAAATTTCTGTGCTCTCACTGCCAGAAGAAGGTGTATATATCGAAGCAAAAGAGGGAGATACTTTTCCACTTACTATCAATGCAGAAGTACCAGGTGCCATTGGGCTACAATCTGTCATTGTTAAAGAATATGATATGCTTCTTATAGGTGATCTATGGCTAGAAATAGTACCTGATCCAATAGGTATGCATATGGCCAAAGCCCTTAACAATGCTTCAGGAACCATTACCGATCATGCTTTTCTCATAAGGGGGATTAGGAAATGAGTCATCACCATCATCACATACCCAGAATAGATGTAAAGGCTGGCGTTGTTGTCTGCTCTGATAGGGCTTCAAGAGGAGAATATGAGGACAAAGTCATTCCTACAGTGAAAGAAATTTTTGCAGAACTTGGATGGCAACTGATATTTACGTCTATCGTACCAGACAATATAGAAGATATAAGAAAAGCAGCAGAAGAAGGCATTAAAGCAGGTGTCCATGTGATTTTTACAGCAGGTGGTACAGGGGTATCACCTAGAGACGTTACACCAGAGGCCATAAAGCCCCTTATTGCAAAAGAACTACCCGGTATAGCCGAGTATATGCGATATATTTCGTGGTCTAAGACCCCACATGCCTTACTTTCTCGGGCGGTAGCCGGTATAAGCCAAGAAGGGGTTATCATTATCACACTACCCGGTTCACCTAAAGCATCACGGGAAATCATACCTGCCTTAAAAGATGCCATCATGCATGCTATACCTATTATTCAGGGATACAAAATTGAGTGAGGTGAGGGAAGTGAAAGAAGATATTATGCGTAAACCTGATTGGATTAAATTCCATATGCATATCACCAAGGACTATGGACATGTAAGAAATGTGCTTGGTAGATACAATCTATCAACTGTTTGTGCTGAGGCCAAATGCCCTAATAGAGGAAAATGCTATTCCGATGGCACTGCCACATTTCTTATCCTCGGCGATATCTGTACTAGGGCATGTAGATACTGTAGCGTTAAAAAGGGGAAACCAGACCCTCTTGACCCAAACGAGCCTTTGAGAGTAGCCCTCGCTTCTAAGGAGTTAGAATTATCCTTTGTTGTCATAACATCAGTTACCCGTGATGATCTACCCGATGGTGGAGCACACCACTATGCGGAGACTGTAAGAAAGGTTAAAGAGTTAACAGGTGCAAAGGTGGAAGTGCTTATTCCAGATTTTAAGGGTAATATGGAACTTGTAGATATTGTGATGAAAGCCGAACCAGATGTAATGAACCATAATATAGAGGTTGTACCAAGATTATTTAGAAGGATTAGACCCGGAGCCAATTATCAGCAATCTCTGGATATACTGAGATATGTTAAAGACCACTACCCCAATGCCGTTATAAAATCTGGCTTTATGGTAGGTCTTGGTGAGAATAAAGATGAAGTATTTAAGGTATTAAAAGATCTGTACTATGCAGGTGTTGATATCGTAACCATAGGCCAATATCTCAGACCATCTAAACATCAAATGCCTGTGCATAGATACGTTACACCAGAAGAATTTAAAGAATATGAAGAATATGGTATGTCTATAGGTATCCCCGTAGTTGTTTCTGGTCCACTAGTAAGATCATCTTACAAAGCTAAGGAGAGTTATGAGATAATAATGATGAAAAGGGGGGATACGCATGAAACTAGAAAAATATATGCCGCTGCTAATTGAGGTAAAAGACCTGCTTATGGATGAACCAGATACAGCAGGCAGAAAGGCGCTCGGTATCATCGAAAACCTACTGAGAGATTTTGCACCAGATTATGGTATTGAATATACTGGGGATATTGAAGGGGAAACACTTGTAGAAATGCTTGCTGAAAAAGGTTTTATTCGAGATGAATATTTGAAAAAATCCTTATTGGAAATATGCGACATTAAATCCTGTCTACATACATCCAAAGGCTTTTTCCTAAAACCACAGACAGCTCGATTTATCATTACTACACTTGAAATGCTTATTAAGCACAACGCCAAGGAAGCAAGACATCTTATTAGCAACCGACCAGTTATTGCCGATGTATCAGACACATTGGGTTATGCCAAGGAAGTAATGATGGAAAGGGGATTTTCTCAACTTCCTGTCATGGATGGTATTCGTATCATAGGAATGTTATCACTAAAAGGCCTTATAGGTAGGTTAGCAAACACTAATGTAGAAAGATGGGAGAACTTAAAAATTGGAGATATCAAAGAATATCTTGAAGAGGCACACATCATAAATAAGGAAACATCTGTAGATGATATTCTACAGTTCTTTAAGGAAAATCCCACAGGTATGCTCATCGTTACCGAAACAGGTCAAGAAACCAGTAGAGTTATAGGTGTTATCACAGCTTCTGACCTCATTCCACTCCTATAGCCAAAATTTGCGATAACGAACACCGTTTTTATTCTGAAAAATCTCATTAAGGGTGGGAGAGACAACTTCCACCCTTTTTTCTTTACCTACAAACCAT
Source organism: Dictyoglomota bacterium (assembly GCA_013153035.1). Lineage (GTDB taxonomy): Bacteria > Coprothermobacterota > Coprothermobacteria > Coprothermobacterales > JAADFF01 > JAADFF01. The sequence goes on from JAADFF010000054.1 coordinate 18,124, forward strand.
TTTCTATTTGCGTTAAATACATCCTCTGACACGCGAAAAGACATATTGGGAATATCATTTACAAGCATGGTCTCGTAAGGAACAAGCCATACCACCCCATCTACCTCTCTGTAAAACTCTGTTAGAAGATTGTAGTCATAGGCAAAAAGCCATATGTGGGAATATATATCCAACAAAGTAGATAGATCATCTGATACATTTCCTTTTATAAATAGCACTAAAGCATCGGGAGAATATTTCTTCAGAGTATATCGCAGTTTCTTCTCAGACAAAGGCCTAAACATGGGAACATCACCTATAAAGGCTACTGTAGTCATTCTGCCTATCAAAGCTGTCATTGATATATCAATCAGTCCATTTATAACCATGGCTCAAGCATCTCCTCAATAACGCTATTTGAAAGCATAATACACTCAGGACTGTCTTTTACAAATAATCTATCATCAGTAATCTGTACACACTCCATATCTATTGCCCTACTTATAAGAATGCTCCAGTCCCCTCCCAGTCTCTCCCAGCGAAAACGGCTAATACCCTCACCTATCAGTCTGAGTGCCATAAGTCCATACTCCGTCAGAAGGTCTTTTCCCTTTACCACTTCGTGTTTTCTCTGGATACTACCCTGAAGATAATCTTTTATTGTAGGCACATTTTCATATCTTACAAAGTTGACAAAACCCCATGCAGATACTCCAACTCCAACATAAAAATCCTGATACCAATACACAATATTATGTTTGCTCTCATATCCAGATAGTGCAAAGTTTGATATCTCGTAATGGTGATATCCCATATCTCCCATAAAGTTATACAACCATACCATATCTTCATATAAAATATCTTCCTCTACAGGCCCCCACTTACCACCACGAATAAGGGCATGTGCCAGCGTGCCCTCGTGTATATCCATCATATACACAGACATATGGTTTGGTTTCATCGCCACAATAGTCTTAATGTCTCTTCTAAACGACATAGATATGCCATAGGGCAGATAAGTAGGATAAATCATATCTACATTGAAATTAATACCACTACTAGCAAGATACTCGATTGCCCTGATAGAATCTTTAGCCGTATGTTTCCTGTTCCAAGCAGACAAGAGTTCATCACTGAGTGTTTGCACACCAACAGATACACGGTTGATACCCATAGATATGATATGGGAGAGCCAATCACGGGATATATCTTCAGGATTGGCCTCAACAGTAAACTCTACAGGACCTCCCCACTTGCGCACCTTTAAAACAATCTTCTCAAGAAGAGAAAGGGGTAAGGCTGATGGAGTTCCTCCACCAATATATGCTGTATATAAGGTGGCATCAGGCAATGCCTGATGCCACCAGTCTATTTCTTCAAGTAGTCTATCTACATACTGCTTTTCAATATCCTCCTTAAGCAAAGGATATGAAACAAAGTCGCAATATGCACATTTGTAACGACAAAATGGAATATGAATATACAAAGATAGCCTCAATCTTTGTTGCCCCCACTATCAACTTTTAGAACCTCGAGGAATGCTTCCTGAGGTATGCTAATGCGCCCAAATTTCTTCATACGCTTCTTACCTTCTTTTTGCTTCTGGAGCAGCTTTTTCTTTCTACTAACATCTCCACCATAACATTTAGCAAGCACATCTTTTTTAAGTGGTCTGATATTCTCACGGGCAACAATACGACCGCCAACTTTCGCCTGAAGTGCTATCTCAAATAGCTGTCTGGGTATCACTTTCTTCAATCTAAGGAGCACTTCTCTCGCCCTTCGTGTTGCATAGTCCTTGGGGGCAACAAACGACAAAGCATCAACAGGTTTTCCGTTGACAAGTATTTCTACCTTGACAACATCAGCAGGTCTATAGCCAAGAAAGTCATAGTCAAAGGAAGCAAAACCACGTGAAACAGATTTTAGCTGGTCAAAGAAGTCAAGAATAATCTCTGAATACGGAAGGTCAAATGTCAGATGCACCCTATTTTCAGATGGATACTCCATATGCACCATAATACCTCTACGGTTATGGGCCAGCTGCATAACAGGTCCAACATAGTCATTGGGAACAATAATCTCTCCTCTAACATAAGGTTCTTCTATGAGTTCTATCTCAGCAGGATCAGGAAAATCCGCCGGACTGTGTGCTTCTATAACCTCACCATTTTTCTTGGTAATACGATAAATAACATTAGGCGTTGTAATAACAAGCTCAAGGTCAAATTCTCTCTCAAGCCTTTCCCTAACAATTTCCATATGAAGAAGTCCCAAGAAACCACACCTGAATCCAGGACCCAGTGCCGGTGAGTTTTCTGGTTGGAAAAACAGAGCGGCATCATTCAATGCCAGTTTCTGAAGGGCATCTCTAAGCTTTTCAAAATCCTCGCTCTCCACAGGATACAAACCGGCAAACACCATGGGCTTAACTTTTCTAAAACCAGGAATCGGCTCACTGGCAGGATTCTGGGCCGATGTTACCGTATCACCAACCTGGGCATCGCGAATATTCTTAATTGTGGCAGCAACCCATCCAACCTCACCGGGGCCGAGTTCATCTGTCTGAACCATCTCAGGTCTAAAAATACCAAGTTCGTTAACTTCATACTCACTACCTGTTGCCATGAGCTTTATCTTCATGCCTTTGCGTATCACTCCGTCAAAGACACGAACATAGATAATAACACCACGGTAGTTATCATATTTACTATCAAAGATAAGAGCCCTTAGAGGTTTTTCTGTATCACCGCTGGGAGCAGGTATTCTCTCCTTTATAGCCTCTATCAGTTCATCAATACCCCACCCCATCTTAGCAGACACTAAGATAGCATCTGATGTATCTATACCGATAAGGTCTTCTATCTCCTGTTTAACCCTATCGGGGTCAGCTGCTGGGAGGTCTATCTTATTGATAACGGGTATAATCTCAAGATCGTTTTCTATTGCCTTGTATGCATGGGCCAGTGTCTGAGCCTCTACTCCCTGGGTGGCATCCACAACAAGAAGGGCGCCCTCACATGAGGCAAGGGCACGGGACACCTCATAAGAAAAATCTACATGGCCAGGGGTATCAATGATATTGAATCGAAAACCATCTATATCAAGCGATACAGGGTGAGATTTAATTGTTATTCCCCTTTCCCTTTCAAGGTCCATTTGGTCAAGATACTGCTCTATATTCTTTGCCTTTTTATTTCCTGCCCTTTCTAAAAATCTATCTGCAAGCGTGGATTTTCCATGGTCTATATGGGCAATTATAGAAAAGGTTCTTATCTTATCCATCGGAAACATGTTTTATCACCTCTTGCCATATACTTCTACTTATATCTCGCTTAGTACCATATGGTATATGTCTCTTTGCACCATCTTTAAATATAACATAGACCTCGTTATAATCACTACCAAAGCCTATTTCTTTTCGAGAAACATCATTATAAACAATAGCATCTATACCCTTATCATTCATCTTCTGTACAGCCCGCTCAACACCCGATGCTGTTTCTGCAGAGAACCCTATAGTATACACATGTGGATATAGAGATTTAACCGTCTTCACAACATCGGGAGCAGGAGAAAGATGTATAACCATATCACCTTCACGCCTGTTGAGCTTACCTTCATGATATTCAGGAATAAAATCACCCACGGCAGCGGACATGATAAGCATATCGGCATGTTGCAGGTGCTTCTTTAATAAGTCTACAAGGTCGTAGGCTGTATCAAAATACTCTACCCTCGCAAAATGAGGTGCATCTACACGGCTACCTTTACCCAGAAGCAATATGACATTTGCCCCAAGAATCCATGCTTCCCTTGCAAGCTCATACCCCATTTTCCCAGAAGATGGGTTGGATATAAATCTTACATTATCAATAAAGTGTCGTGTAGGTCCTGCCGTTATCACCACTGTTTTACCCTGAAGAGGTTTGTGCTCCACCATGGCATACTCAACATAATCAATAATCTTATCTATTTCAGGAAAACGACCTTTACCTGTATCACCACATGCAAGATACCCGCTATCTGGAGGCACCATTATATGTTTGGGATAAGCCAATACCATCTCTAAATTTCGCTGGGTTGAGGGATGTTCATACATAGCCGTATTCATAGCAGGGACAAGCACAACTGGTCCTGTAAAGGCAAGGTACGTATCAAGAACAATATTGTCGGCTATACCAGACACCATTTTGGCAAGAGTATTGGCAGTAAGTGGTGCCATAACCATTACATCGCCCCACTTTGCTGCTTCAACATGAGAGGCCCGTCTCCACTCTGGATGGTCATCACCACGCATAACGAAGTTTCCACTAAGAGATTCCACCGTTCTAAAACCAATAAATTCCTCTGCCTTAGGCGTCATAAGCACCTGCACTGATGCACCAAGTTTATGCATAGTACTTGTTAGATATGCCCCTTTATAGGCAGCTATGCCACCTGTTATAGCATGAAGTATATGTCTACCTTCCCACCTTTTATCCACCTTTAACGCCCCCTTTTTCATATGATACACTACAGAAAAAGGAGGGATAGCAGTGCCAGGAAGAAGAGGCGTTGGACGAGGAATGCGATGGGGAGGATATGGAGGCTGGTTTTTAAAACTTTTACTTCTCTTGCTTATAAGAAACGAACCATCCCATGGATATGACCTTGCGGCTAAACTGGCCCCCTTTGGCTACACAATACAAGGCCGTGGAGGAATGGGACCTATTTACCGTGTACTACGAGAACTAGAGATGGAAGGGCTTATTGTATCTTCTTGGGAAACACCCGGTCCCATGGGAGGTCCCGCACGAAGGATATATACTATCACCCCATTAGGTGAACAGACCCTTCGCCTGTGGATAGAAGAGCTAAGAAGTCAAAGAAAGATGATAGATAATATCTTAAAGTTATATGAGGGAATGTAAGTGGCGGAGGGAGCGGGACTCGAACCCGCATGGCCGGAAGGCCACCCTCGGCTTTCGAGGCCGGGCCCTTAGCCAATTCGGGCATCCCTCCACCGAGTATGTATTATAACACATGACTATTTAAAGCCCGCTGGTAAGCAGCTCTGAAGTAGCTTTCCCCTTTTTGTTTTATAGAAGCTTTCATGTTCTCATCTGACATGGCCGCCATAAGGAACATAGATAATGCCATAACCTTCCTTGCTTTAATGGCCCTTATATAACCTATATCATTCCTCTGAGCCATATATGAATCCTTGTATATATTCAATCTATCAAGCCACCAAGTATCTTCTGACATATTGGGAAGCTCATCGTTCTTTTTATAATAGGCAAATAACACTTGAAATAATTCATCTGAAGTAGGCATAACTACGCTAGCCTCTTCATCATAGGTAATACTAACCTCTCTCTGTACAATATCATCTTCTCGAGATTGAGGCATATAGCGACGAATATAAGATACCGGTGTAAATAATCCAGCTATTGGTATCAGTGAAAAATCAAAGTATATGTCAACATTTTCTAAAAGCTTATCACGAATGCGTTCTACATCATGAGAAGAGGCATACAAGAGAAGATAACTTTTCCTTCTTAAATGTCTTATCTCTTCAAGGTGCTCTCTAATAAATGTCAGCTCGGTATCAATAATACCCGCTAATGCTGTTAGTGCTTTGGTAAAGTCTTCATCATCAGACATCCTTGATGCCAACGATTTAATAGACTCATACTCTTCCACCAATCTTTCATATAGGTCCTCTCCACCACTATCCAAAACAAACTTAGCACTTTTCCTAATATTACTTAAGGCTGTTGTCAACAAACCTATATTTTCAGCAACAAGTCCCTCTGATTCATATACCCTTAGCATAGAGAGAATACGCAAAATATGTGCTATTTCCCTTTTGGTAGGAGGAGTTTTATAAAATGTAGCTATTTCCACCAAAATATCAGATATCAGGAACAAAAATAGCCTGCCATGGAGTGTTAGCTCATAGATACCACGAGTCTTCTTCAACAAACCTTCTTTGACAGCCAATAGCAATATTTTTTCCACATCATCTCCTGAACTACCATATCGCTTTTCAAATTCTGTATAGATATAATGATTATCAACAAGTGTAGAAGATATATTACCCATGAGCACTATATGTAAAAGTCTAACTATGTCTATAAATTGGGGACTTCTTATGAGCTTGCCCCAATTATGAAGCTGCTGCCAACTTTCACCATACGCTTGAAGAAGCTGGGTAAATGCAACCTTATTCAACCTTGATAACCTCCGATGCCATATTAAATACATTGCGTGTAATGTGATAAATAAGAGTATCGTCTCTATCGGCTACAACCTTAGGAGGTTCTACCATTGTAAAAACATGTATCTGGCCGGGCACCTTTTCTAAAAGAAGTCTCAACAACTTCCCAAAATTGACTTTATCAAGATTGGTCTGTGCCTCATCAATCATAAGAAAATGCACATTGCCTGTTTTAACCATCCAGGCAGCTAAATATAGACTAAATGCCACTAATATGCCTTCACCACCAGACAAACGCATTACATCATAATCATTCCAAACTCCATCTCTTGAACGAATAGAAACCACAACATCACCGACAGTCTTGGGAGCATCTGTATCTATATGTATCTCAATTTTTCCATCAAATCCAAAGGTTGAAAGAAAATCGGAAAAAATATCAGTTATCTGAGACTGTATTTGTCTAATAGAATTGATGAGATTCTGCTTCAACTGCATAAGGTCACCCAGTGCCTCAGCTTGCCATTTTTCTACTTCCTCAAAACGTCTTTTCATATTCTCTACGGTTTGTTTCATTTCTTCATATCTAAGGGTAACATCTTCTACCTGTCCCATACCCTGCAATTTAGCCTCCAGTAGGGCGATTTGCCTATCAATAGAAAGGGTAGACATATCTCCTTGATATAAGGAGGCATCCGCTAATAAATCTTTGTCATAGACACTGAGTTTTGCAGACAATGAAAGCATTTTATCTTTCAAAGAAAGCATTTCTCTTTTCTCTTTGGATACAAGAGAACGTAGCTTAGAAATATCTTTCTCTAGATAATTCTTATCGGTAGTGGCTGAAGATAACCTAGCAACAATATCTTCTATCTTTTTCTTATCGGGTGCATCTCCCTTTATCTCTTCCAGTTGCCTGTACAATCTGTCTCTACGCGTTGTTAAAGACAAATACCGCTGATATCTTAGTGTATCTTCTGCCAGCTGCTTGTCATCTTTCAACGATTCTATTTGCCTGTCTATCTCACGAATTTCTTCTAAAATACGAGAGACATCAGGCATCGTAGACAATTTTTGTTCCAGAGACTGGATATCCGTTTTAACAAACCTTATTCTATCTTGATGTCTCAAGTAGGCTTTATGAGCCTTTTGAAGCTTTTTATATTCTTCTTCCAAATGCTGCAACTTCTCTTCCAGTTCATCTGTCTGAACATCTTCCACTTGTTCTGACGATATAGCCAGATGAAAGTTTCCCTGTTTTTCTTCCCATATGCCCCACCAATCCCACATCTCTTCATGGATAATAGCAAGGGCACCAGCAGAACGCACCTCATCGGCAGACTCCTTATCTGGAACAATAAATATACGGCTCAATAACCGTCGAAGTGTTTCGTCATTTGTCTCAATATAATCTTGCAGTGATGGATATGGTAGAGGAGCAGGTTTTCCCAGTGGCGCCAGATCTTTTTCTAAAAATACTGCTAAAACTTTGGCCACTATGTCGGCGTATCTTGCATCCTTAACTATAACGGGACTTTTCGATAGCTTTTCCTTCCAACGTCTCTGTCTCTCTTTGATATCACGTATGTGCCTCTTAAGAGTAGATATTTCGTCGGCAAGCCCGCCAAGATAGACTTCATCTACAGGCTCGGGGATATTCTTAAGCAAATCTTCTAATTCTTTCTTTCTGTCTTCCAGTAAACGTGCAATAGACTCTCTCTGTCCCTTCATAGTCTCCTGTTTGCTTTTCAAAGCATTTTTCTTCCGAATAAGTGCCTTGATTTCGCTGTCTATCTTGGCTATTACTGACTCAAGCTGTGGGATAGTTAGCATCATATATCTGTCACTGTGGGGTTCTTTAACATCACCCAAGCTCTTTAATTGGCCTTCTACTTTTCCTATATCTGCAAGAATACGATTCTTCTTTACTTCAAAAGTCTCTATAGCCTTTGTAAGTTTTTTATAGTCATCGGAGAGGCGGTGTTCCATTTTTTCAATATCCTTCAGCAAATTCCGTTTTTCTTCTAGCTCCTCTAAGAGAGTTTTCCGATGTCTACATAGCTCACCATATTTTCTGGCAAGTTCCCGAAGCTCAGTAAGTAGTTGCGCTGCCTGAACAACTTTTCGCAATTTCTTTAATTTTTCTATCTCTTCTTGAACCGCCTTATATTCCAGAAATCTTTCATATTGGGTTTTGACAAGCTCAAAGTTACGTGTTACATCTATAAGATCTAGTTTTGCCTCCTTATATATTTCCATAACCCTATCGTAGTCAAGTTTTTTCTCTTCCAGAACACCTATAAAATCCCGTATACCCATCAAGTCCATAAGAGCTGAAAAACGCCTTCTCCGATGCTCGGCCAGTCCCCTTTTCTTTATATGTTCCTCAACTGCAGAGCGAAAAGGCAAAGGAATAGACCCCATTTGTATAAACACCTGGGTAGGGGAGGCTCCTATAGAAGAAAAATATTCACTGAGCCTGGCATGAGAGATTCTCTTCCTTTCTTCCCCAATACGATAATGAACCCTCTTTCCTATCTGTTTTTCAAGATACACATGTAAAATATCCGACCTCGGAACCAGAGAGGAAGATACATCAGAAACATCAAAAATCCCCTCAACCTCGAGCAAATCCTCTCCCATGCGGATATCACCATCTTCTGGCTCCATCCCTATGAGAAATAAAAGAGCTCTGGCAATCGTCGTCTTACCTGAACCATTAAGTCCATAGTAGTAAATTAACTTGGCATTTTCATAATCTAAAATTGCTTCTTTATAAGAACGCACGTTTTTAATTTTCAGTAATTGGGGCTTCACTATCATCCCTCCCAATAATCTTCTTAACATCCTCCTCGGTAGCATTCTGCCACACATCCTTCATATTAGCTGCCACCTTAGATGTATCTATCAATCTTCTTAGTAATGCTGTAGGTCTAATAAAAATAAAATCTGTATCATCATCTCTTACCTGTATAAGCCCATAATCTTCTAATTTGGCAATAAATTTTTTTAACATCAAATTTTCCTTGCTTATTCCTCTTTCTTTCAACATATGAATAATATCTTCAGCAGGTACATAAGTATGTCCCTGTATTTCCTCAAATAGAACATACAATAAAAATGCCATGGTAAACCTATCTATACCTAGCATACGCCTAATATCGCCCTCAGGCACACTTTTCATACGCATAACAATCATGGCATATATTTCACCTGTTTCAGGATTACGGTCATACAAAACTTCAAAAAGTCCTCCACTTTCCTTCCTCACAAATTCGGCAAACTCCACAGTTTCATTCTGTTCCAGACCTAACCTATCTATTGATAACCATTTACGAGAAGATATAGCCATTTTCTCCATAATCTTTCTATATGACATTGTTTCATGCCTCCTCACAAACATCTGAGATTTATTATAACCATGTAATTTATGGGATAATATACGACGATGAAAGGTAATATACGAAAAGCATCGATATACACAATAATAGGCAAGTTTCTTAGCAAAATCTTGGGGCTCATAAGAGAGCGTATTACCAAGACTATGTTTGGTCTTTCTCCAGAAATGTCTATTTTTTCATTTGTAATAACACTCATAGGTCTTATAAGAAGTACAACAATCAAAAGCATCAACAAAGTATCGGTACCTCATATTCTCAAACACCAAGAAGATGAGGCTTCCATATCCAGTAGCTTTAGTGTGGTTATACTATTTAACATCCTTATTGGTATCATACTCATGATATTCAGTTATCCCCTTGCCAAATATACTTTAGGCAATTTGACATATTCGCCGTCTCTTATCCGATTTGGCCAAATCATGTACATAATGGCTGGAACCATCATCATCATCCTGTCTATTTCAGATACAGCGGAAAGTATTCTTAGTGGATTTCGCATATTTACCTACCAAATCATCAGGGAACCGTTAATAAACACTATCTATATTGCCAGTATACTTATATTTCCTTCAACTACTATGCTTATGGGAGGCAGACTCATCGGGGAATTGGTGTTTGCCGTCATAATTGCAGTAGCACTGCTCATCAATAAATATTTCATTTGGACAAAACCACATATTTCTCACATAAAGACAATCATTTGGCTTAGCATACCTGTTGTGCTTGGGACAAGCATCAACTTCATTAATACATTTGTAGATAGATACATGGCAACATTACTACCAGATACCAGAAGTGTTTCTGCTCTGGCCGCAGCAACAACTATAGCAATACTTCCATATGCCCTATTTGGTGAAGCTATTGCCAAAAGTGTATACACTGGATTTTCGGAAGCCAGCACAAACAAAGATATGTCTGAGTTCTCTTCGTATATAGGTAAGGTTTTATACTTAGGAGGTTGGTTAATTATACCGTCGGCAATTGGAATAGCCTCTTTATCAGATAACATTACATTTTTTCTTTACTATGGCGGTAAATTCCAAATGAATGATGTCACCCTTGTCTCTCTAGCAACGATGTTCTATGCTTTTCGCTATCTGTTTACATCTCTATACATTCCCCTCAATAATAGTCTTGTTGCATTGGAAAAGGGATATATTTCAATGTGGCTTGCCTTGATATTTGTTCCAATCAACATCATTCTTAATTGGCTACTAGGATTTCAATTCCACATGGGAGCTCCCGGATTTGCCTTAGCAACAGCTATTACATCAGGATTAATGCTTATATCTGTTATCATAATCCTTCTTCATATAACCCAAAGCAGGTTAGCCAGGAAACATACCTATGGTCTTCTAAAAGTTACTATTGCCTCTACTATTATGGCACTATCTCTACTATTTCTTAAAAGACTTACTGGTATGAGCAGAATATATACTATACTGCTTACCGTAATCGGTGCAATGATATACATTGTCATACTAGGAATGCTAAAAGATGAAGAGCTGTACCATATTATAAGGAAACTGGCAAGGAGGAAGACACAGTGAAACAACTCATTAAACCCAGATCTGTAAAAGTCAATAGCATTATCTCTTTCCTCGGCATATTTATTAGTCGTATACTGGGCTTTATAAGAGACATGCTTATAGGATATTTCTTTGGAACTTCTCCTGTTACAGACGCATTCAATATAACAATGAAGGTTATTTTCTACCTTGCCAATCAAATATCATCTGCATTCAATATCGGTTTCCTTAGCCTCTTCATACACGAAAAAGAAAAAGAAGGAGAAGAAAAGGCCAAACAACTTGCCAGCAGTCTCATATCGTTTGTTGCAGCATTAGGACTTATAGTATCCATACTTATCTTTCTGCTTGCCCCATGGATTGGTAAATTATACCCGGGTATAAACGAAATTACATATAGCTATCTGGTAAGTTTTCTGAGATGGACATCGTTTGCCTTTTTCTTCATAATTACCAGTGGCATACTTTGGAGCTTATTTCAGTCTTATCACATCTTTACTATACCTTATCTTGCTGTGTTCATCCAAAATGCAACAATAGTTATCGTTATATACATTTTTCACACATCTCATGCTTTGCCTTTATCTGTACTTATAGCAACAACGCTTATGTTCATTTTCACAACCATACCCGTCAAACATGTTCTTCGCATAAATATACGCAAACCATCAAGTGATATCGTAGCCAAGTTTCTGGCCATATCAAGTCCTACCTTGATAAGCACTGGTATTATCTACTTCAGCGTCCTGGCTGACCAGATAATGGCATCATTTATGCCTACAGGTTCTATTACACGACTAGAATATGCCAACAAAATAGCATCGTTACCACCAGCTATGTTTGGTATAGCCATAGCAGGAGCATTTTTCCCTAGATTGTCAGAACTCGTTAGCAGAAAACAATGGAAAGATTTTCAGACATTGTTGGAAAACGGTATATCTGCTATATGGTTTTTAACAATCCCTTCGGCTGTGGGACTCATTTTCTTAGCGGATAAGATAGTTCACTTACTTTTCTACTTTCCTGGCGGTAAGTTTTCATTGGAAGATGTACACCTAACAGCTATGGCCATGGCAATGTATGCCATAGGTATCCCTTTTCAGAGCGCTATCATAGCATTCAATAGAGGACATTATGCATTTAAAGATACCATGACCCCTCTAAAAACCTCTTCTTTTGCACTATTTATCAATGTTATCTTTAACTATCTGTTTGGAATTATTTTAAATATGGGAATAATGGGTTTGGCATTAGGAACATCCCTAGCTAGCATTGTCAATTTCTATATGTTAGGGCATACATTAGAAAAGAAAATATCAGGCAAGTTAATAAACATGTTATTAAAAGATTTTATGAGAATTACAGCTTATTCTATCCCAATGAGCATAGTTTTAATATGCAGCAACCTATATTTAGGACAGATGCATAAAATAACAACTATACTTATTATATTTACAGCTGTGTTTACTTATGGTATCACCGTTATACTCGTGAAACCTAAAGAATTAAACATCCTTCGCAAGAGAAACAAGGTATAATAATTTATGCAGAGACACATGTCTCAACAATACCCTATAGAAGGAGGGACTATGCATGAAGAAAGTTTTTACAATCATTACAGTCCTTGCCCTGGTACTTACACTGGGGCTCATGGGTTGCGGTCAGTCTCAGACCAGTAACCAGAATTCAGGAGGCCAAGCAAGTGGTGAGCCCAAGCTTAAAGTCGGTGTCGTCTTTGACATCGGTGGAAGAGGAGACAAGTCTTTTAACGACTCTGCTTACAGAGGCCTCGTAAAGGCAGCTAAAGAGTTAGGCGGTTACATCAAAGATGATCCCGACAATGTCAATTATGGAACTAACATCGAAATGAAGTATCTCGAGCCCAAGCAGGGTGGAAGCGACAGAGAGCAGCTTCTGCGTAAACTCGCCGAGAACGGCTACGATCTGGTTATCGGTGTAGGCTTCGCTTTCACAGATGCCATTAAGAATGTTGCCAAGGACTTCCCCAATGTTCACTTTGCTATTATTGACTCTTGTTATAGCCCAGATGAGCATCCAGCCAATGTTACCTGCCTGCTATTCAAAGAGCAGGAAGGTTCTTTCCTTGTTGGTGCTATCGCAGGATATAAGACAGAAACAAACAAGATTGGTTTCATAGGTGGTATGGATATTCCTCTGATTCGTAAGTTCATGGTTGGATACGAAGCAGGCGCTATGTATGTCAACCCAGAACTCCGCAAAGATGGTGCTATTATGACCGCTTTTGTATCTGACGACCCTGGACAGGCTTGGAATAACCCACCAAAGGGTAAAGAGATAGCTATCTCTCAGTATGACCAGGGTGCTGATATTATTTATCACGCAGCAGGCGGAACAGGTATGGGTGTCTTTGAGGCAGCACTTGAAAAGAACAAATGGGCAATTGGCGTTGACTCTGATCAGGGTCTCATACTTGCCACATCTGACCAGGAAAAGGACAGAGAAATGGCAAAGCATATCATCACATCCATGCTTAAGCGTGTAGACACCGCAGTCTACACCATTATCAAGGAAATGTACGATAATGGCAAAGTAGATGCCAAGGTCATGGAGTTTGGTCTTAAAGAGAATGGTGTTGGCTACGCCTACAATGATTACAACAAGGATCTTCTCGATCCTATTAAGCCACAGGTAGACGAGCTGAAGCAGAAAATCATCAACGGTGAAATTAAAGTTCCAGCTACAGATGACGAACTTCAGCAGTTCAAAGCTAGCTTAGGTCAGTAATCTTAAATGCAAAAGGGGGAGCATACGCTCCCCCTTTTATTTTTGTGGGAGGTGAAACAACTTGCCCGGAGATATCATCCTCAAGATGGAAAACATCACGAAACGCTTTCCTGGAGTACTTGCAAACGACCATATTAACTTTGACCTAAGAGAGGGAGAAGTTCATGCCCTTGTAGGTGAAAATGGTGCAGGTAAATCGACTTTAATGAAGATTCTGTACGGACTTTATCATCCCGATGAAGGAACTATCTACATTAAGGTAGACGGTGAACTGAAACCTGTAAAATTTAAAAACCCTCAAGATGCTATCAAACATGGAATAGGAATGGTGCATCAGCATTTCATGCTTGTATACGGTCTTACCACAATTGAAAATATTATTTTAGGTTATGAACCATCAGCTGTCATAGATTTCGATACTGCAAAAAAGGAGATTCAAAAAATAATGGATGAAAGTGGATTACATGTTCCACTCGATGTAGATGTAGAAGTACTTTCTGTGGGCCAGCAACAAAGAGTAGAAATACTTAAAGTGTTATACAGAAAAGCCAAAATCCTCATCCTTGATGAACCAACGGCAGTATTAACTCCACAAGAAACAGATGAGCTCTTCAACATTATTAATAGATTGAAAGAACAGGGGCATAGTATCATTTTCATCAGCCATAAGCTTCACGAGGTTATGGCTATAGCAGACCGCATAAGTGTAATGCGTAAGGGTCGCCTTGTCCATACAATGCCTAAAAGCGAAGCAACAAAAGAAAAAATTGCAGAGCTCATGGTTGGTCATCCAGTGCTTCTGGATGTTCCAAGGCCCAATGTAACTCCTGGTGAGACAATATTAGAGGTTGAAAACCTCACGGTAGAGTCGGATACCAAAGGTGTCATGGCCGTTGATAATGTTAGTTTTTATATACGAGCAGGTGAAATATACGGGATTGCCGGCGTTGAAGGAAACGGGCAGGCTGAACTTATAGAGGCCATTTATGGACTTAGGCCTCCGAAAGGTGGAAAAATCACCATAAAAGGTGAAGATATTACAGGTAAGCCTACCCATGTTATAAGAAAAAAAGGTGTCTCCCACATACCGGGAGATAGGCATAAGTTTGGTGTATTTTTGCCTTTTACACTTGC
Source organism: Dictyoglomota bacterium (assembly GCA_013153035.1). Classification (GTDB taxonomy): domain Bacteria; phylum Coprothermobacterota; class Coprothermobacteria; order Coprothermobacterales; family JAADFF01; genus JAADFF01. The sequence goes on from JAADFF010000054.1 coordinate 33,138, forward strand.
AGATAACAGTATTCTTGGCCACCATAGAGAAGAAAACTTTGCCAAATACGGCATATTTAGAAAATTCTCCAACATAGCTCAATGGGCCAGAGAGATTATTAAGAAGTTCGATGTTAGAACCCCATCGGAAAAAGTTCCTATGAGTGCTCTTTCCGGTGGAAATCAACAGAAATTTGTTGTGGGAAGAGAGATTAGCTTTGAACATGAACTCATGATTGCAGCACACCCTACAAGAGGTGTAGATATAGGAGCTATGGAATTCATCTATAGACAACTATTTGAGGAGAAAAAACAGAAAAAAGCAATATTACTTGTGTCGGCAGACCTGGATGAGCTGCTGCTCCTTTCTGATAGGATAGGTGTTATGTTCAAAGGGAAGATCATCAAAGAACTTGATAACACGAGCAGACAAGTCACTCCAAAGGAAGTAGGATACTACATGCTCGGTGGAGATGTAGAAATACATGAAGATAGTGACATAGCAGGGGGTGAACAAAGTGCCTAAAAAGAAAACAAACAATATAAAATATTTCCTCTTGTCTCTCGTCGCCCCTGTTGTAGGTATTTTGATATCGGCTATTTTACTATTTTTCTTGATACTACTTATCAGAAAAGGCTCCATCAGTGATACCATTCATGCCTTTTACATCATGGGGCAAACACTAACATCTACCCAAGACTTAGGGTACATTATTGCAAGAGCTGAACCTCTTGTTATATCTGGTATCGCCGCAGCAATAGCATTTAGAGCAGGTGTCTTTAACATTGGTACGGAAGGTCAATATTATATAGGCGGTCTTGTAGCATCTATATATGCGATTTATTTCTCATTTAAATCTCCTTCACTCCACTGGCTCAATGTCATATTCGTCGTGATTTTTGCCATGCTTGGTGGTGCATTATGGGCACTTATACCAGCTATTTTGAAGGTAAAAAAGGGAGTACACGAAGTTATCACAACCATCATGATGAATCAAATCGCATACACAACAGCCAAATATTTTGTAAATGGACCTCTAAGTGGTGTCAAAGGTGGAGAGAGTTTGGAACCCAAAACAATGAATTTCCCTGCAGCTGTGGATTTCCATAGACTATACGATATATTCCATGGACATTTTCCATTCCCCAAATATATTCCACTATATGAAAGTCTCTTTATCGCAGCTATAATAGTTTTCGTAGCATATATCATTATCTTCTACACCAATTGGGGATTTGAAATAGAGATGCTTGGAACAAATCCCAATGCCACAAAATACAGTGGTGTGCCTCCTAAAGTAGTGGTTTTTAATGCCATGCTGTGGAGTGGTGCCATTGCAGGACTGATTAACATCCAAGAAATATTTGGTATTAAAGGCTACTATACTCACCATATGACAAGCGGACTAGGCTTTGATGGTATTGCTGTAGCACTTATTGGATACAACAATCCTATTGGTGTGGTTTTAGCCGCATTTCTCTTTGGTTTCCTCAGAACAGCGGGTTATAATCTACAATTTGAGCTCGGCATACCAAACTCTACAATGGACCTCATTACAGGTTTTATTATCATTGTCATGGTAATAGCAAGTGTGGCAATGAATAGATATATATCCAAGCTCCGTAGAAAAGAAGTCCTCTCTGAGGCAGGTGATAGATAATGTGGCAAACAATTTGGTTTATTATTAGAAGTACCATAATATCTTCAGCTCCAATCGGATATGCTGCACTTGGCGGTGTATTTAATGAACGCTCTGGTGTTGTTAATATAGCTCTTGAAGGCATACTGCTTGTGTCATCCTTTGGTTATGTTGCCGGTGCCTTCTTTGGTCACAGTGCTTGGTGGGGATTATTTTGGGGTATTATGGCAGGTCTACTGCTATCACTAATTCATGCCGTGGCAACTGTAACATTCAAAATTAACCATATCGTCAGTGGTGTTGCACTAAATACCATAGCTATAGGTGTAACTCGTATGCTATCGCTTGTCATGTTTGGACAAGAAACACAGAGTAAAACAAACTCTTACACCCAAATATTTGGCATGGACATTCAATGGCTTGTAGCCCTTATGCTATTCCTGGTAATTGCCCCACTATCATATTGGCTTTTGTTTAAAACATCTCTTGGACTTAGACTACGCTCTGTTGGTGAAAACCCAGAAGCTGCAGATAGCTTGGGTATCAGTGTTGAGAAAATGAGATATACAGGTGTCCTTATAGGTGGTGTCATTGCCTCATTAGGAGGTATAGCATTATATCCTACAATATGGCAGAGTGGTATTTCCGGTGGAAGAGGTTTCATTGGTTTGGCATCAATGATTTTAGGAAATTGGATGCCTATCCGTTCGGTACTCGCCTCTACCATGTTCGGTTTTGCCGATGCTATAAGGTTACTTGATTTCGTTAAAGCCTACATACCTGATGAATTCTTAACCGCACTACCCTATGTGCTCGTTCTTGTCGTACTTGCAGGACTTATAGGAAAGGCCAGACCACCAAGAGCCGATGGTGTTCCCTATGTCAGAGGCGAATAATATTATATAAGGCAAATAATGTCAAATATATAAGGGGGACCGAGTGGTCCCCCTATCTTTTTAGCTACAATTTCCTACAAAGTCATTTTCTGTAAATCATTACTGTATTTACTTCGTAAGTAAATAGGCACGATAAAGCATAACAATAACTTCTAATCTTGTAACATTATCAAAGGGTCTAAAAGTACCATCATCATATCCTTTTACTATTCCCTGCTTATACGCTATCTCAAGCCACGGTGCATACCACTTAT
>JAADFF010000073.1 GCA_013153035.1 Dictyoglomota bacterium
TTGGTTTACAGGCAAGCGATAACAAACCGGCATTTGGTTTGGATTTTTCCAAGTTGAAAGGATCTACTTACTGGAAATGTGTCAAAGATGTGTTTGGCAAGGCAGGTATAGATGTTTCTCAGCTAAAAGATGATGAAATGTTGTCTATTCAGCCTAATGGTGCCCTTGTATCTGTAAGTTTTATTGTGAATAATGGCATCTCCACAGCTGAGGTTACCAAAGTTATTGCCGCTATTAAATCTGCATATGGGGGAGAATATACAGAGATAGGGGGGGCATATACCCTTGATGGTGCTAAGTGTAAGAAAGCCGATATTTCCGTGTCGGGTATGATGAAAGGCGATAAGGGGCTTTTTTCAATTAGTGTAGAGTTTCCTTATTGATAGAGGAATCTCTTATCTGATCTTGTGTAGGGGGGTTTTTTATGAGTAAAGAGTTTAGAAGGTATTTTTTGTATGTGTTAATTTTGCTCTTGGGGGTATATGGTAGTTTGCTGTATATGAATGTGGCAGATGCCTTTTATGTCTATAACGAGGCATACATGTATTATCAAACGGATCCGTCACCTCAGCAGTATACCCTTGATGTATTTAGCAAACCTGGTGGAGGATATTATGCTCGCAAATACAATGGCATCTACGCCTATGATAAAGACGGCAATGAGTTGTGGAAATGGCAATGGGGTAGCTATGCGTTGTATCTCTCTGCCCATATATATGATAGTAGTCGTGTGTGGGTGGTATGGTATGTACCATCTTCAGATAGGTTATATGTTGGTATTGTTAAGGATGGTTCGTTGCTATCCTCTACCTACTTTAATGTTACCATTGCGGATGTACAGGTGCTCTATAGACAGGTAGGTTTTCTCAATCCTGTATATTCTCAGGTTGCCATCCTTTATACTCCATGGGGTAGTGAGCCTGTGCTCTACGGTAGTGTAGCGTTGATTTCCTATGATGGTACTAACAATGTCAGGGTGTTGTGGCAGAAAAGCCGAAGCAGTATTTATGTTGCTGGCAAATACTACAGTCCAGCAGCTATATCCAAAGAGGCAGGAATATATATCGGGGATAAGGATTATTTTTATATGTTAGGTATCAGTACAGCAAATTACGATAGCAGTGATAGAGTATATGAATATCATGTAGCCATTATAAAGGTAAATTTTGATACAGGATATATGGACCAGGTGAGCAACAGTTATTTTTATCTTACATATCCTTATGTAACCTATTTTTCAAATAAAATACTTATTCAGAGGGTCCGCATGTCGCGTATTGGTCCTTCACCTGTTTCGGGTTATACGCAAGGTGTAGCAATCTTGACATCACAACATGTATATAACAGCGCGGGAAACATGCATGGTAGTGTATCTGTATTCTTTGGATCTCTTTATGGTAGTAGGTTGGGACTCCAGCTAGTATCGTATACTGGTGGTGATCCTGTTTATATTGATTATGAGGGTGATAAGTTTGTGGCTATATATAAGGGGAGCAATGACGATCCCGGGGGAGTTTTTGTTGGTATGTATGATCCGCACTCCAATGTCGAAGTTTCTGTTTTTCCTTTTAGAGCTGAACGCGATACATATATACCGCCATGGTATGGTGCTATCAGGGTTGTAAAAGATTCCACACATTATACCCTTTATCGAGTTTTCACAGGAAATGCTGTAAAGTCGTATATGCTGAAGATATATAAGAGCATTCCTCCAATGTCTACAGATATTAATAAGTTTCAAAAGGCCACTTATAACTGTTACCGCGTTTATACAAACCCGTCAAAAGGTATCACATCATATTTAACAATTGGAAATCTCATGAAGTTTGCTACGGTGACTATCAAAAGCGATATGGGAGAAGATTATATACACGCATATACTCACAATGCTACGGTGACATATGAGCTATGGCCTGATAAGGTCAAGGGCAATCTCTCTCTTATTGAAAGAATAACTCGTGCCCCTGATTACTTCGAGATGTCTTTTCCTGCTGGCTATTCTCAGTTAAACTTGGGCTGCATAAACTATACAGATGTAGGAGGTAGTTTGAATATCTTAGCAAATTTAAAGACAGAAGCACAGGCTATAGGGGATTACAGGACGGATATTACCATTAACTATCATCTCCCAACAACGGCAACAGTAGATATTGTCATAAAGAACTCTAAGAGCGCTACTGTATTTGAGGAAAAGAATATCCCACTTCCCACGGGACAAGGTAGCAAGGTTGTCAATGCACATCTTGCAGGTTATGAAGATAAGTATGTTATTGAAGGTTATCTTCACCTGCCCGGTTATCCTGCCGTGGAGAAACTAAGAGAGAGGTATATTTATCGTATTAACATGTTTGACCCACAGCTGAGCATAGCCCAAGCAGAGATAGATTTCGATATATTATCTATAGATGTGTACGCCCATGATGGTACCACATCGTTTTATGATATATCTTCCGGTACGCCGAAGCTGTTACGAACAGTTAATCTCTATGGTAATGCAGATCACAAATATACGGTGGCTGTTCCCCTTGCCGGTGTTGGTGAGTATAAGATAGTGGCAAAGACAGAGCAGTATGGTATTGAGAGCAACTTTTCCAATGTTGTCAAGGTAGTCCGTCTTCCTAAGAGTCCAAAGATATTGTCTGTAGATAGTTCCAGAGACAAGGATGGCAATATAGAGATATCAGTTGCCGTGTATGAGAAAGGTGTTCTTAAACTAACAATCGGTGATACCACCCTCTTTGAGGGGGTTAAAGATAAGGGATCTCACACGTTTACACATACGCTTTCCCAATACGGAAAATACGATATCAAGGCAACACTTTCTGTAAACGGTTATACATCAAAGGAAGCACTCTCTCAAGTGGAGTATGTACCACCTACCCCAACGATAAAAGTTCCGCAGACTACCACTATTCCCGATGTAAGTATACAAGTAGATGCCATTGCGGGTACCCTGAAGGTATATGTTGATGGAGGACTCTACAAGACTATAAACCACAGTGGTGGTATGGCAGAGATAACAGTGCATCTTGGTAGTAAAGGGCTGCATACTATAGAGGTGGCAGTGGAAGTCAATGGAGCCATGTCAGATAAGGCACAGGCTCAGATAATGTATGGAAGTGGAGTACCTGCTCCACAGATTCAAGTGACACCCACAGTTGAGGGACCAACAGCCACTGTTGTTGTAGATATGCCTGTAGATGGAACGCTGTATATGGCATTGGGAGGACACGATCTGGGTGCTTCCCAACTGACAAAGGGGAAACACGAAATACCCATTTCTATACCCGGTATAGGTAGGCATACATTGCAGGCTTATATAGAAAGCGGTGGTGCACAGTCGGATATTGTTAAGGTTTATATTACCCGTATACCCAGACCCCCTGTGCTGAATACACCCACTTCTACATATAAGCGTAGCCTTTCTATTTCTATGATGGCTGAAGATAGTGGCACATTGGAGATAGCCGTAGGTGGAACTGTGCAGACATATCAGGTTGCTGGTGGTGATAATACTATCACTCTGAAACTGACAAGGGGTATTCGTACACTGAAAGCTCGTCTATGTGTAAGAGGTTATTGCAGTAGGTATTCTGTCTATAAGATAAGCGTTTATGATCTTATAGAGATATGGATAGATAAGAAAAATTATAGTGTTAATGGCCATGCCGGTGCTATGGATGTAGCACCATTTATAGATCCTACAGTAAACCGCACAATGGTGCCACTGAGGTTTATACTGGAAGGCTTGGGTTTTGAGGTGAAGTGGCGTGGTGACACAAGAACCATAGAGATAACGGGGCTTGTATACCACGAAGATGGCACCACCGAGCAGAGAAAGGTGTATATGCATATGCCCAAAGCAGAACCTGAGATGCACGGCAAATATAAAGTGTATCCCGGTAGTAGTTTTGTAAAGGTGGAAAAGGCTGATGGTAGCATGGTAACGATAGATATGAAAAACTATAACGGACAGAATATGGGTATCCCCTTTATCTACCAGAACCGCACATTTGTGCCAATAAGATTTATAAGCGAAATATTCGGTGCTACTGTAAAATGGGATGGAAAGGAAAGAAAAGTTACTATAAACAGATAGTTTAAATAAAGGGGGTGCAGTTATGAAAAGAGGGTTGAAGTTTTTCATCTTTATAGTGGTTTTGGTATTGGTTTTTACAGCTTCTTGGGTATTTGCATCAGATGATATGAAAGTTAATGTTGCTTTGAAAGTTAAGACCTCAGCGTTGGGTGTTAGCGGAGTTAGAGATATTATTGAAATTTCTGGTACATATTATCTGGTGAAAAGAGACGGTGTTTATGCTTATGATCAACAGGGAACCATGAAATGGGGTGTAACAGATTTACAGTATGAATTCTATACCATTGATAAATATGATAATGATACGCTTTGGGTTGTTTACAGAGATACTTCTAGTGGCGATGTATATGCCGCATTGTTCTCTACCGATGGCAAAAAGATAGGAGAAGCTAAGATAAAGCAAGTAACGAAAGATGCAAAGATAAGGGCTTTTTCGTTTGCCTCTTCTGATACGGCCGAAACCAGAGATTTATTAAGTGTTCTTATAAGAGATACGAATTTCTCTGGAATAGAAACATTGGCTGCCTCAGGTGGCAATATCTATATGAAGTGGTTAAAAGAAACTTTTCCTGCAGGCAGTTCTCTGTGTAGCAGTGATATAGTGCCACTTGATATGTATGGAGATAAAACCACAAGAAGGTTAGATGTTTTAGGATGGTGTGATAGTCAATACGCTTCTTCTATTAGAATTATTGCCCTGACAATAGATCCTGCTGTAGGTGATGTCAATAAATATTATATTTTCAATACTTCTTTGACCTTAGATAAGATTGCTCATGGGGTGTCGTTTATAACATCTGGGGATGGTAAGTATGCTTTGCTATTTGCCGATAGTAATAACAATGTTCGTATTATTTCTAGTAGCTTCAATTTATCTGGAGACTATGTAGATTTAGGTAGCCATGAATATATTAATGTTATAGGAGGTTTTCCCATATCTAAGGACTATGGAGTGTTTGTATATCATTACAAACAGGCAACCTCAGATGCTCTTCCATATGAAGGAGATGCTTTTGTAGTCTTTAATATGACGGCATCTAGTAGTAAAGTCCAAAATGGAATATCTGCTTATGTTCCGTTTTATGTATCAAAGACAGATGATAAGTTTGTTGAGGATAAAGCACAGCTGGATAATCCTTATGTGAATAATGGTTGGTATCTTATACCAAGTGCCAATAAAGGTCCCTACTATCTTAAATTCTATGCTCCTATTCCTCTTCCTCGTGTTTATCTTGTTGAGCAGCCAGGCTATCTGTCAGATTCCAGTGGATGTGTTGTGTCGTATTCACCTACTGTTGCCCTTAATGTTCAGCAAGATTTTCAAGGAAGAATTTTACTTCACTTTGTATCTCCCAATGCGATTGTACCGATATCTATTGATGACCAGAATGGTATGACCAAGAGAGTTTTTCTGAAATTGCCTATGAATGATGGAGAATATACAAACGTGTTTGTACAGAGTGAAATCAAGACAACAGATTTTCTACCTTCTGTAGTGGGATATTCTCAAGAAGAACAGTGGCGATGCATAAAATTCATTGATATGAATAAGATTGTGCCACAGTTGCAGGTTCTCTCTTCATCGATTAGTGAAAAGTCCAAGTTTATTATAAAAATGACCCTTCCCAAGGCATTTCCTACTGATACCTGGATTGAATTATACAAAGGAGATAACCTTGAGAGAGAAATCGAGCTACCAGCAGGAACTTCTACGAAGAATATAGTTGTTTATCAGAAGGAAGTTGGTTTGGCAACCTATAAGGTTCGTATAAAGGCTCCGTCGGGGACAGAAGATGCTTATTCTCAGTTTTCTAATGCTGTTACTATTGAGAGAATAGAGATGTATAAGCCATCTATCTCTGTAAGTAGCGATACGGTTGATACTCCATTTGTCATTGTTAATGGTAATGCCCCTAAAGGATATTTGCAGTTTTACAATTTGTCGACCTATCCTGCGGAGAAGATATATAGGGTGTGGCATGAGGGTGGTAATTTTACCGTGAAAGTTCCCCTCCAGAAGATAGGTGAGTATCAGCTTGCCGTTAAGGTATTCTATGGAGACGCTGAGAGTGAGATGTCTAATAAGGTACAGGTGGTTAGAATTCCCGCTCCTCCGCAGATTATTGCTCCGCCTTATGTATATTCCCAGAGTTTTTCCATCTGGGTTAGTGCATCTCCCGGTGAGCTGTCAATCTATGTTGATGGAACAAAGATGTTTACTGTAAATCATCCAGGAGGCACAAAGAGCTATGTTATTACCGTCTTCAATAAAGGTAAGCATACAGTACAGGCAACCATAAAGGTTAATGGATATACCTCTAAGTTATCAGATCCTGTTGTTGTAGAGTACCCATCTGACCATGTTCCTATTCCTGTGCTTAAGGATGTTCCTAGTCGTACATATGATAGACATGTTAGCTTCTATGTAGAAGTAAATACTATAGGTGTTGTTGAGTTTGATATTGATGGAAAGAAAAAGGTATCTTATGATGTCAAGCCCGGTGATAACAAAATAGACTTGCTTCTCAATGAAAGGGGTAAACACCATATAAGTGCAAGGTTCTGTGTGGCTGGCAATTGTTCCGATACGGTTGATTTTGTGATAGAGATATATGACAAGATAGAAATTTGGATAGGTAGAAGAGATTATATACTGAACGGGCAGAAGGGAACAATGGATGTTGCACCCTTTATTGACCCGGCAGTTAATAGAACGGTTGTTCCATTGAGGTTTGTATTGGAAGCTATGGGATTTGAGGTTAAATGGGATAGTCATACAAGAACGATTAGGATTACGGGAGAGATTTTTGCAGATAATGGGGAGAAGTTTACAAGGAGTGTTTATCTATACATGCCTAAATCTAAACCAGAGATGCATGGTACATATGAGGTTTATCCCGGTAGCAGTAAGGTCAAAATAGAGGATGAAGGAAAGCAGGCATATATGATTGATTTGAAAAACTATAAAGGTCAGAACATGGGGGTACCATTTATTTATCAAAACCGCACTTTTGTTCCTGTGAGGTTTATCAGTGAAATATTCGGTGCAAAGGTGTTCTGGGACGGCGCAGAGCGAAAAGTGACCATAGAAAGGTAATATCAGGGGGCCATTTGGCCCCCTTTTTTCATAGATGATACCTTTCTTTGTTTGTTCCGTATACATGTACGGAGGTGGTTGATGTGAAGATAGCAAATATGATGAAAGTGTTACTGGTTTTTTCCATTGTAGTGTCTATGATAATACCCTCTTCTTATGCCTATGATAGAGCTACGAGTATGCCTTTGGCTCCAGCTCCCCATTCTGGCCAAATGTCTTTGGAGATGACAGCCAGCGTGTCTGTCGTAGATATGCAAGATGATAGTGTATCTTTGAAAATAGCTTTTTATCTGAAAAATAAAGGAGAAAACGATGTAGAGCTTACATTTAATACCTCTCAGAGGTTCGACTATTGGCTAAAGGGAAAAAATTTTTCTTATCACTATGCCGATGGAAAAATGTTTCTACAGGTTATTACCCCCGTGCATGTAAAGGCGGGGGAAACAGTATCCCTTGGCTCTGATACCGTTAAAGTGCCATATGGCGTGTATCAACTTGATGCTAAGCTAATGGCAGGTAAAGGGATAGGTATCAGTGGTATCATTGATGCCCGCAAATCTATTTTACAGAAGACGAAGCGTTCCCTATTTACACCACTTACCGATGTTTATAGATTATTCCAGATACAGGCCGATGTGAAGAGTTATATTATTACCGATGGTGCTACAGTGGCCATAGATTTCTATGTGAAGAATGTAGGAAATTCTACATTGTCTGTATCCGGTTTTCACTTTGACCTTGATATTTTGGGAGGTCATGCCTCTTATATGGCATATACCAGCCAATACGACAAAGATCAATATCTTCACTTTATCTCTGGTGGCACGCTAACATTGGCTCCCGGTGAGCAGGTACTTGTGGCTTCTTTTCGTTGGGACCAAAATGCCAATGTTCGCACTGGTCGCGCTTCAGATGTGAGGCCCGCATCGATAGAAAAACCTCAATCATACAAAATGGCCGTACCTATGGAAAATCGGCCCGATTACTATCCTACATACATTGTTATCTTGAAAAATCAACCATTTCAGTTAAAGGTGGATAGCTTCACAATACAGGTGCCATCTGCCAAGTATCATATGGCCTTTCCTCTCTACTTTGAGAAGGAGATGAAGATGACAGATGTCCCAGAGTGGCTTGAAAAGTATGTAAAAGATATATATGGTTTTATTGTTCCCGCTTCGAAAGATGGGATTGTATGGGATGCATACGCTACAAGGAATCAAGTGCTGTGGGGGGTATTTATGGCATCAGGGCTTGAACCTATATCTGTGGTAGACAGGGTTTTTGCCGATGTCAGACCATATTATTATATGGAGAGTGTGCTTCAAACCTTGAAAGATAAGGGTATTGTTGTGGGTTATCCCGATGGTACTGTTCGGTTGCTTCAGTCAGTTACCCGTGCGGAGTCTGTTGTCCTTATGATTAGGGTCCTTGAGAAGATATATAACTTTAACTTTGCAATGATGAAAAGGCCGTGTAGACTCTTCAAAGATATGACGGGCAATGAGTGGTATGCCAAGTACGTGTGCTATGGGGAGTGGATAGGTCTTGTGAGCGGATATCCTGATGGTACTTTTAGGGGGAGAAACCATGTGAAAGTATCAGAGCTTGCCAAGATGCTTGGTGTTCTTTACAAAACTACAAGTAAATAACAAATAACCCGTGCATATCTCCTTTGGGGGCAACCTGCAACCTTTAGGTTGCCCTTTTATTCTTCTCTGTACGCTTTCTCTGTAATGTCTTTCAGTTTATCTACAAGATCTGTGTTTGCTATCAGGTCTAAAAATGTATCTACAATATAAGGGTCAAAATGTTTGCCTTTGCCCTCTTTGATAACCGATATGGCCTTGTCTATAGGCCATGCCTCTTTGTATGGTCGTTTAGATATAAGGGCATCAAAGACATCGATAATGGCAAATATGCGTGCCTCAAGGGGTATTTCTTCGCCTTTTAATCCCTCAGGATATCCTGTACCATCCCACTTTTCGTGGTGATATTTCACCACATTGAGTGTTGTTTGAGGTATACGTCTAATACCGGATAGTAGTCTATAGCCATATATAACATGCTTTTTCATAATTTCGAATTCTTCCTTTGTTAGCTTGCCCGGTTTGAGGAGTATGTAATCGGGTATGGCTATTTTGCCTATATCGTGTACATATGCACCCCACATGATGCCTTTCTTATCTGGAAAGTTGATGGCATCGGCCATAATAGATGTCATATATGCCGTGCGTTCTGTATGACCTTTGGTTTCCAGATCTCTAAATTCAAGGGCTTTACCCAAAAGGCTAAGGGTATCTTCTTGAGTGGCCGATATTTCCTGCATATATACAACATTTTTGGCAAGAAGGGCACTGACCTTAATGGTATTGATTACATGATGAATATCGGTTTCTGTCCAAATATCATGGTATTTGACAAACCCCAAGAAGAAAGAGATTTTATCTCCGTCAATTTCTTCTGTTTGCTTGTACACAAGTATACTGTAGTGAGATTCCATAAAAACATCATATTGTTTGTCTGAATGTAGAAGCTCATGGCATATTTGCTTAAAGATTTCTTCGAGCCGGTGCTCTTCTTTTCCATAGAGTATTCTTGTCTGAAATTGTCTTTTGTCAGATGTTGATAGTACGGCATATGGTTTTAGCACATCGACACCTTCAACAACAGAGTGGAGGAAAATATCTTTAATGTGGAGATTTGTGGTAGATTGTGAAAAGTTTTCCATTAGTGATGTTAACTGCTTTATCATAGCTCCATTTCTATCGTTTTCTATACCTCTAACAATCAGCTCATATGATGCTGTCATATATGTTGCCAGGTGTTTAGCTATCTCTATATCCATGTCATCAAATGCCGTTGCCTCTGAAAAGTTGTCAAGATTAACTTCAAGTAGCATGCGACCTTTGACAACTACAGGTATCATAAGATTGGAACGTAGATCAAGTGCTTCTGGTAAGATGTTGGTTAAAGGATCTTTAGTTCTAAATGCTTTCAGTTCTTTATCTGTGATGATGCGTGGTATACCCTGATTGAGTTTATCTTCTCCCATTCCATACCACTGGATCTTGGTTATTTGTGGGTCGAGAGGTGGCAAGTTTAGAAGTATGTCTTCATCGTATCCTAAAGCCGCAATGAACTTCATTCCAAGTGGTGTTTCTATAAGTACAGAACCCTTTTCTGCAGCATCTATAAGTTCTATAGCTATTTCAAGATATTTGTGGGTGATTTCCCTAATGGATAAATTTTCTCTGATAGATTGAAGTATTAAGTTTTTCCCCTTCTCTGTTGCTGTGGTAATTTTCTTTAAAAATATGGCATTAAGGTAGGAGTCTAATATGATTCCCAGTGTGCGTTGCAAATCTCGGGCTTTGCTGAGATCTTCCTCTGTAAATGGGTTCCCCTTCCTGGCCAGTATAACAATACCGTGCACCTTAGGTTGTCTTCCTATAAGATCTCTTTCGGGACCGAGGGGTATGAATAGATACTTGTTTTCTGGGTTACCTGAACTTTTTAGTTTTATTCCTTCTGGAAGGTCATTCATAGTATTGAACATAAATGGTTGCCTTGTTTTCATAACATAGTCGGTTAATCGCCCT
>JAADFF010000014.1 GCA_013153035.1 Dictyoglomota bacterium
AAGGGGTTGGAATGGCTGTTAACGAGCGAATGAGTCGTGCGGCCACATATATCCATGGAGGTGAGTGATATGAATGTAGCTCCGGGAGTAAAACCCATTATATGGGATGAAACATATGGTGTTTTAAAGATGCTTGACCAAAGGAAACTACCCCGTGAAGAGGTATGGGTAGAGGGTAAAACAGCAGAAGATATATACAACGCCATCAAGGAGATGATTGTTAGGGGAGCACCTTTGCTTGGTATTGTGGGTGTCTTTGGGCTTGTGCTCGCCATTACCGACCTTGAAGCCTCCTCTTCATATACCCCTGAGAAGTTTTTGGAGATTGCCCAGAAGCTGAAAAGTGCTAGACCAACAGCCGTTAATCTTGCCAAAGAGATAGATAGGGCACTGGAGGATTTACCTCTTGGTGATGCCATGCCCTTTGAGATACGTACTTTGCTTATAGAGAGAGCCAGAAAGCTACTCAAAAGACAGCAAGAAGAAGATATGGCCATAGCACGGCATGGGCTGGAGATATTCCAGAGTATGGACGATATCCGTATCATGACTATTTGTAATACAGGTGCACTGGCTACAGGTGGTATAGGTACTGCTCTTGGTGTCATTAGGGCTATATACTGGGCTGGTAAGAAGATGCACGTATATCCTCTGGAGACACGGCCTTTTCTACAAGGAGCAAGACTGACGGCCTATGAGCTGAAGAAAGAGGGTATACCATTTTCACTGATAGCCGATGGTGCCTCTGCCATCACCATGAAAGAGAAAAGGGTAAGGGCTATTATTGTTGGTGCCGATCGCATTGCCAGAAATGGAGATACAGCCAACAAGATAGGTACATTTATGCTTGCCACTGTTGCCCACTCTATGGGAATACCTTTCTTTGTTGCTGCTCCCGTGTCTACATTCGACTTTGATACTGTCACCGGTGAAGATATACCCATTGAAGAAAGGGCTAAAGAAGAGGTCATGCTGTGTGGTGGTTGTCCTATTACACCGGAAGATATAGATGTATATAATCCTGTATTTGATGTGACACCTCACCATCTTATTACCGGTATTATCACCGAGCTTGGTACCATATGGCATCCTAATGAGGAGGCTATAAGAGAATTTTTCAGCAGGCATTCCGATGTAGATATTGAGTAGAATATATATAGAGGTGATGGACCATGCTTAGTGGAATATCGGCATACAGGTTTGTGCCAGTAGACCCAATAAGAAAGGCTGTACCAGTGAGGTCAGCCTCTGTGGGTCGTTCTGAAAATGCAAGGCTGGCAAGGAATGCCCGCTATGAGGCCATGAGGGTGCAGACATATGCTCCATATAGAAGTGTGAGAAATAGCCGTAGTAAGGATGTTGACAATAGAGTGCAGGAATCTAATACAAGACAATACTATTACCGTAGAAGACTTGATACATATGCCTAAAAGATGGTAAAATAAACCTTGCAGTGTGCCGAGGTGGCGGAACTGGAAGACGCAGGGGACTCAAAATCCTCTGGGCCCTAAAGCCCGTGCGGGTTCGAATCCCGCCCTCGGCACCAGATAGAGAGGGCCGATGGTACATCGGCCCTCTTTGTTTTAAATTAACCCCATATATATGATGTTCTTTACAGGAACTTTATAAAATACACCCCAAATACTTATAGATACCTCTATCTGGTGCGAAAAAATCGCAGTTAATGTTGTAATATATCTTGTGTAAAAGAAAATTGTTAATAATCCCGCTTCAGAAAGGAGGGTATGTGTATGGACAAGAAGACTCTCGTCAAGGCCATTGCTGAGAAGACAGGACTTCCTCAGAAACAGGTTAAGGCTGTTATCGATGCATTTACCGAGGTAGTTATGGAGACTTTGAAGAAGAAAGAGGAAGTTAAACTCACAGGTTTTGGTACATTCACTGTAGCAGAGCGTAAAGAGAGAACTTACATCAATCCCCAGACCAAAGAACCTATTAAGGTTCCAAAGAGAATTGTTCCTGTGTTCCGTGTAGGTTCTAAGCTGAAAGCTGCCGTTATGGAAGAGGCCAAGAAGACAAAGAAGAAAAAGCCCTGCAAGAAGAAAAAGAAGAAATAAATAGGTGGGTGGTTTCTACCTGAGGGGAAGGCGTTAGCTTTCCCCTTTTTGTTTTTTTGCGTTGGAATTTGTGCCTTCTTCTGATATGGATATAAACGATGAGTAGATTAGATTGCAGATAGTTTTTATGCCAATATGTAGTGCATAATGCTTGCTAACGGATTTTGGTTTCATAAGGTAAGTTGGTGAGGTACTCCCACAAGTAGCATGTCATTTGAAAGTTTTTGTATTTCTACATAGTATGATTTTATGTCTGCTTTCTTAGAAGTATAGAAAAGATAAAGGGGGCTCATACGAGCCCCCTTATAGTCAAGTCTGAAATGCTTTTACACAAGTGCAGCAATAAATACGAGGGAAATGATGGTTGTCAGCTTCATAAGGATATTAAGAGATGGTCCTGCTGTGTCCTTTAGTGGATCACCAACTGTATCTCCAACAACGGCTGCTTTATGGGCATCTGAGCCTTTACCACCCAAAAAGCCCGATTCAATGAGTTTCTTGGCGTTATCCCATGCACCACCGGAGTTTGCCATAAACAGGGCAAGAAGGAAGGCCGTTAGTGTCTGACCCGCAAGTGCTCCACCAAGGGCCTCTTTACCTATGGTAAAGAATATAAGGAATGGGACGACGACGGCAATAAGAGCTGGTACAACCATTGCCTTAAGGGCCCCTTTGGTGCTAATACGTACACAGGAGGCATAATCAGGTTTACCGGTGCCTTCCATGATACCGGGTATCTCTCTAAACTGCCTTCTAACCTCTTCGACCATTTCTTCTGCGGCCTTAGATACGGCATTGATAACTAGGGCCGAGAAGAAGAAGGGAAGTACGCCACCGACGAAGAAACCAAATACAATCTTAGGGTCAACGAGGTTGAGCACCTTTATATTCACGGCCTCCTGGTAGGCGGAGAATAGGGCAAGTGCTGTCAGGGCAGCGGAGCCTATAGCAAACCCTTTACCAATGGCTGCTGTTGTGTTACCTAAGCTATCCAGCATATCTGTGCGCTCTCTAACTTCAGGTGGCTGGTGAGACATTTCGGCAATACCACCAGCATTGTCGGCGATAGGACCATATGCATCAACAGACAGAGAGAAACCTAGTGTGGAGAGCATACCAATACCGGCTAGTGCTATTCCATAGAGTCCCGTAAGGTTATATGTCCACAGTACCGCTACTGCTATAGCCAGCGTGGAAAGCAGAGTTGATTCCATTCCTACAGCAAGACCCATAAGGATATTTGTAGCAGGGCCGGTTTGTGATGCCTCTGCAATCTTCTTTACAGGAGTACGCATTGTGTAGTAGTCTGTCACTATGCCTATAAAGATACCAGTGAGGAGTCCTATGATTGTAGCCCATACCTCATTCATCGATACATTCAGATATGACTTTACCCAGAATATGAGTCCAATAAATAATACTGCCACAATACCATTACCTATATGGAATATGATGGCCGGATGGTATTTTTCAGATTTTGCCAGATATCTAACGGTGAGAACAGTTATGAGAGCGGAGATGAGACCGATGACAACAACAAATATAGGAAACGACAGTCCTTTCATGGCGTCTCCACCTTGAGATGCGTAATAGGAATATCCGAGGAGTAGAGATGCCACTGTAGCACCAACATAAGATTCATAAAGGTCTGCTCCCATGCCTGCTATATCACCGACATTATCACCGACATTGTCTGCAATAACGGCTGGATTTCTTGGATCATCCTCAGGAATACCAGCCTCTACTTTACCCACAAGGTCGGCGCCCACATCGGCTGCCTTGGTGTAGATACCGCCACCAACACGGGCAAACAGGGCAACAAAGGAAGCCCCCATGGAGAAACCACTGATAACCTTGGCGGCCTCTTTGAGAAAGTCATTTTGCAGATATGGTCCATATAAAAGAAGAATGATAGATATACCCAAGATACCAAAACTTGATACCATTAGTCCCATAACTGAGCCACCTGTGAATGCAACCCTAAGGGCCTGACCTATACCCTTCTTGGCTGCCTCTGTTGTTTTACCATTTGCCTCAGTTGCTATATACATGCCTGTATATCCTGCAAGAAGTGATAAAGATGCACCAAATAAAAATGCCAATGCTACCTTAATGTTTAATATCCACCACAACAGTCCGAAGACAACAAGAGCCCATGGCAAAACTACCATGTATTCCTGTGTGAGAAATGCCATAGCTCCTTCACGAATGGCATTTTGTAGTTCTTTAATTCTTTCATTTTCTACCTTGATTCGGGTGATGTATACGGCCATGTAAAGTGCGAACGATAGTCCGACAATTGCCGTGATGAGGCCGATGAGACCAAGGTTCATAAACATTCACCTCCATGTGCATATAGTATATGAACATTCTACCAAAAATGCACAAATATTTGCATATTATGTCATTCGCTACTGGTATATAATGGCATAGAATGTAGTGTTATACGGAGGTGAATATAGATGAATAAATTTGATATAGATTTACTAAACTTTTCATGGTTGGAGGATGGTGTGATAGCCGGTAGTGCCAAGCCATCTCTTCCCAGTCATTGGGAATACATCAAACAGCAGGGCATAAAAGCCATTGTTTCTTTGACTGAGAAGCCACTGGATAGTTATGCCCTTTCTCAGATGGGAATATCACCACGCAATTATCTCCATCTACCCATAAAGGAT
Organism: Dictyoglomota bacterium; assembly: GCA_013153035.1. GTDB lineage: Bacteria > Coprothermobacterota > Coprothermobacteria > Coprothermobacterales > JAADFF01 > JAADFF01. Next base: position 4,757 of record JAADFF010000014.1, read on the forward strand.
ATGTCTGTGCCTGAGGAATATCAGGTATGGGAGTTTCTTGAATTTGTATGGCGCAAACGCTCTCAGGGAGCTCCTGTGCTTGTGCACTGTGGTGCAGGTGTGGGACGTACAGGAACAATGCTTGCCTTTTATCTAAAGAGTCTTGGTTATACAGGTGAGAGGGCAATAATGGAAGTGAGAAAAAAAAGACCCGGTAGTATAGAGACGCCAGCACAGGAAGAGTTTGTTAGAAAGATTGAAGTTGAAGAGTTTTGGAATGATGCCCCAGAACCATATTGGTATCTACGTATACGCAGTATTGTGCATATTCTTAGGAAAGAATGTCCATGGGATAGAAAGCTAACGCCTCAGATGCTTGTGGCACTCTCTCAAGAAGAGCTTATTGAGCTTATGAATGCTATTGCGGAGGGTGATATAGATGAATATGCCGGTGAAGTAGGAGATATTCTTCTACATCTGCTTCTTCATGTAACTATTGCCGAAGAGAAAAAACAATTTGACATGGTGGAGGTTATTAAAAAGGAAACATACAAGATGATAGGTCGCCACCCTCATGTGTTTGCCCTTGAAGAGAGCGACGATGCAGCTGCTGTCCTCTCTAAGTGGGAGAAATGGAAAAAGAAGGAGAAGAAAGGTGAGGAAAAGAAAAAGCCCCGTCCTTCTGCCCTTATATGGGCATTTAGGGTTCAAGACGAAGCGGCCCAATATGGATTTGACTGGACACGCCTTGAAGATGTCATGGATAAGGTAGAAGAAGAGGTTAGAGAGGTATGGGAAGCCATAAAGAAAAACGACAGAAAAAATCTTAGAGAGGAAATAGGAGACCTCTTGTTTGTTGCCGTTAACCTTGCAAGGCTGGCAGGTATTGACCCTGAAGGTGCTCTCAGTTATACTACAGAAAAGTTCCGTAGACGTTTTAGAGCTATGAAGAAGTTAGCAGAAGAACGAGGGCTTGATCTAAGAGATATGACACTTGATGAAATGGAAAAGTTGTATCAGGAGGTAAAGAAAAATGAGACTGGATAAATTTATGCAACTGTCTCGAATTGTCAAAAGGAGAACCTTAGCAGAGGCATTATGCCGTGAAGGGCTTGTGTGGGTAAATGGAAAGGTTGCCAAGCCTTCTTATCGTGTAAAGGTAGGAGATAAGATAAAGGTGAGGTTGGGACGATGGCTACTTGAGTATGAGGTTGTTGAGGTTCCTACAAATAAGCGTATATCTCCCGATTATGTCAAACTCATATCCAAAGAAGAGGTGAGCCGGGAGTGGTAGTCTTTCCCAAGAGAAATCACATACTTGAGGAAATCATAGACGGCTTTGTTGTTTCCTATGAGGAGAGGGATACACTTACCCAGGTGTCTGCCCTTCTTGTACCTGTGGGGGCTTTAGCGGAAGATAAGGGAAGGGAAGGCCTGGCACATCTCATAGAGCATATGGTGTTTAGAGGTACTAAAAGTTTCCCCGATGCTAGGGCTATTATGATGGCTGCAGAGGGTAGTGGTGGGCGTATTAATGCCTATACAACCTATGATTACATGGTGTTTTTGGTGCAGATGCCCACAACGAAGTGGCAACTATCACTGCAGCTGCTATTTGAACTGGCATTTTTCCCTCTATTTAGAGAAGAGGATCTGGAGGTAGAGAAAGAAGTTGTCTTAAGAGAGATGGCCATGATAGATGATGATCCCTCCGAAAAGGCCGCTGTCTTGTTCCAAAAAGCGATGTGGGGAGAACATAGGTTGGGATACGATGTTATAGGGTTTCCTAATGTTGTAAAGAGTATCTCCCGTGAAGGACTTGTGTCTTTTTGGAAAGAAAAGTTTTTCCAGTATCCAATATATTTCACCACAATTGGCAGTGTTCCATATGAGGATATAAAGGCATATATTAGACATATGGATATGCCTTCTTGGTGGTATCAAGAGAAAAAAGCTCCTTGGTCTGATGTTGATATGGCTAAGTTTGTGTCTGAGCAGATATATAAAAAGCAGGATACCAATCAGACATATTATAGGGTTGGTATAGAGCTATATCCTTACAGAACCGAGCAGTGGCGAGAGAAGAAATATCACATATCTCTTATCTCTGCCATTTTAGGTGGCACATCGTTTTCTCATCTTGTGCAAGAAATTAGAGATAAAAAGGGATGGGCCTATTCTATAGGTGCTACTGTGTCGGGATCTGTTGCAGGTACGAGCCTTGTGTGGTATATGGATATTATGCCCGGTGTACTTAGTAATGTAAAAGAAATCTGGCAGAAAGAGGTATCCCGCTTGAAAAACGGTGAAATATCCGAGGAGGAATTTGACCGGGTAAAGACCTATGTTATTGGATCTACAATGATGTCTTCAGATAGTATGTATAGCACAGCTCTTGCACATCTTATGAATGTAGCATTTAATGGTGGTTTATGGGATCCAGTCAAAGATGTAAAGAAATTAGAATCATTAACTCTTGGTGATGTAGCGGAAGAGTTTTCATATCTTATGGATAAGGGAGAGCCTTCTGAAGTTGTATATGGCTCAGAGGGAAATTAATCCCTCTGAGCCATTTTAGCCCTAGCCTTTTCTATTTCCTGTTTGAGTTTATAAGGAGCACCTATGTTTTCTAAGATGATTTCATAACCAGATGTAGCCGATGTGGCGATCATGACATCGCCAAAACCAAATATGCGTTCTATGATATTTTGCCTGATATCTATGGTGCGAATGTCTCGGAGAAACACTTCTCTAACATGTTTGGATATGATACCCTCAACGATAACAAGCTTATCATCTTTTATAATAACCTCTAACCTTATACGGGCAATAATAACAATGAGTATGATAAATATGGCTGTTGAGATAAGACCATATTGCCTTAAAGCTTCATTGGGATATATTCCCAAGAACAGAAGCCACAGGGCCAGCAGTATGTGCCATGTGTAGTTAAACCAAGAGATACGAAAGCGTTTCTCTCTGGGTTTTTCTTCTTTTTTCTTTTCCTCCATGCTTATCGCCTCCACTCGGCTAGTTTTTCCCTAATGGTGTTTAAGCCCGAAAGCACCATTCCTATACCTACTATATCAGAGATTCCTGTAATAAATATTGTTTCAATGGGCATTTGCTGGAGTAGGTTATTCATAAAATCACCTGCAAAGAGCATGAACCTTCCTGCCAGTATGAGTAGACCTATGGCAATAAAGTCTACCCCTGTAATAACAAGTCTTGTTGTAACCTCGGCAAAAAACGATAGGCCTAGGTGTAATAGGCTAATGCCTAATACTCCTATGCCAAATGCGACAAGCGAATGTCCGTTAAGTGAAACCTTGTAATACCATGCGAAGATATAAAGCAATATGCCTATCGTGCTGTAAAAACCACAAAGAGGACAGTATCTTATTATGCTGTAAATAAAGATGATCGTATAGATGATGATGACTGCTGTATATGCATATATAGTAATGTTGAGAAACTCCACAGGAGCCTGGAATCCTTTAGATATCTCATATACAAATATTAGGGGAATAAAAGGTAGAAATATGGCTAGCAGCTCTTTGCTGACAAGTTTTCTTATAAAATCCAAGGCCTTGTCGTTTTTCACTTTGGGTATGCTCTGCATAGGTGGTGACAGGAGCATCTCAGAGAAAAGGAGTATGGTGCCACCAATACTTATCATCTCATATCTGACAATATCTCTTGTTGCATATACGGCAAATGTCAGTATTGCACTACCCACAACGGAAAATGAGACAATGTTTTTGCCTTCTCCTGTCATAATAAGCTCAATGTCGTAGAGAATAATAATAAATGCCGGTATCCATGCAAGCGTAGTGTTGCCTGTAAATTTGTAAATCAATGCTATGCTACCGGCAATGATAATAGAGCGAAGAGGTATGCCTCTTTCGTATATAGCCTTTACCACAATTAGGAATATATAAAATCCTAAACCCCATAGCATGACATTGTGTATGTTTTTGAGGATATATGTTGGCACATCGCTCTCGGCGCTCCACCGGTGGGCCACCGAAGCTATATACAAGAATGGAAGCATGGATATACCGGCAATGCCCAAGTTTAATTTGCTTATGTCTGCCAGTTTAATTTTCATTGTCGTTTTTACTTCTAAACTTTTTCATGTGCTCGTGCTCTGAAATTAACTCTTCTATTAAATCTTGAACTTTCCATTGGAGATTGGTTTCTGTGGTGATACTGAAGATGACATCTTTGCCAAGCACGGAGCGTACAGCTTGCATTACATCTGACAGTTTTTCTCTTGGTACACCGTGCATGATGAATATGGGATATTTATCCATGCTTTTCACCACCTTTTATGTCTTTTAATATATTTTAGCTCAGTAAATATGATGATAGATATGGTGCGAAAATATCAGTGCATAAAGCAAAAGAGTATGCACTACATAAATGTGCCTATTTTCACAATTGTCGTGTATAATACTCAAAAGTTTATTAGATAGACCCTTTGTTTGGAAAAGAGCAAATATGTGAAAAAGCCTTGGGAGGTGTAGAGGGTGTATAAAATTCTTGAGAAGAAGGGGCTGACCGTTAATCAGACCCTGTATAAGGTAGAGGCCCCTCATGTGGCTGAGAAGGTTCAGCCTGGACAGTTCGTCATTATCAGAGCATTTGAGAATGGTGAGCGTATTCCTGTTACTCCTGTCAGATGGAGTAAAGAAGAGGGTTGGGTAGACCTCATTGTTCTTACAAGAGGTAAAACCACCAAGAGAATGGAAGTAGAACTGCAAGAGGGCGGATATCTGCTTGATATCGCCGGTCCTTTGGGTAATCCTGCAGAGCATTTTAGTGGCAAAAAGATTCTTGCCATAGGTATTATGACAGGCCTTGTTGAGGTTTATCCCATTGCAAAGATGTGGAAAGAAGAAGGGAATACACTGATTACCCTTCATGTTACCCCTGAGCCACTGCTGTTTATGCAGGAAGAGTTTGAGTCTTTCTCTGACAAACATATCATCGATGCCTATCCTATGACAGAGACATGGATTCCTGATTTAGGGGTTCACGCGGTTGATTCTGTCAAGAAAATTATGGAGGAAGATAAGCCAGACATGGTATTTATTGTTGGTCCAACAGAGGTTCAGTATGCCGTATTTAATGTTGTTAAAGAGTACGGAGTGGAGATGGAGGTTGATCTGCATCCTATCATGGTAGATGGAACAGGTATGTGCGGTGCCTGCCGTGTGACTGTTGGTGGAGAGGTTAAGTTCGCCTGTGTAGATGGTCCATCCTTTGATGCTTATAAGGTGGACTTTGAGGAGCTTATCAGCAGAAATAACTTCTACCTTGATAAAGAGCAGTTCTCTATGAAGCTCTATTTGGAATCTATTCAGGGGGGTGCTCAGTAATGGGAATTGATCCTAAGAAACTAAAGAGAATACCCACCCCGGAGCAGGCTCCGGAGGAGAGAATACATAACTTCTTAGAGGTTAACTATGGATATGACCTTGAAAGTGCACAGCAGGAGGCATTCAGATGTGTAAAATGTCCTGAAGAGTATGCCCCCTGTATTAAGGGTTGTCCTGTTCACATCAAGATACCTCTATTTATCAAGCAGGTTGAGGAGGGCAATATCAAAGAAGCCCTTCGTATCATATGGATGAACAACACACTGCCCGCTATCACAGGTCGTGTATGTCCTCAGGAAGACCAGTGTGAAAAAGACTGTGTTATGGGTAAGATTGGTGACAAGATCAACATTGGTAAGCTTGAGAGATTTGTTGCCGACTATGCCCGCAAGACCGGTATAGAGGAAGAGCTTCTTGAAGAGATGAT
>JAADFF010000081.1 GCA_013153035.1 Dictyoglomota bacterium
AGTCCGGATGCAAGCTCTCCAACCTTTTCCGGATCTATGCCACTGTAAAGCTCCTTGACTATCTTCTCATGTGCATCTGGCAGTTTTGCCAATTTATCTATGTTATCTACAAGCTCCTGTAATGGTCCAGCCATATCAGGAAGAGATACTTCCATAAAGTGAGGCATCACAACAATCTTTATATCGGGATATTGAAAATCTGTAGCATGCCACTGGACATATGTAGATTTTTCCTCATCTAGGGCCATAACTATACCACTAACTTGATAGTAAGAACCAACAACCATCGGAGGCATGCTATCTGTCTCTACATTGCTGGCATGAGATGTATCTATTTGGACATTAACCATACCAAGAAAAGGCACATATGTATCATCTATCTTATAGTTGCTCTTCATTGACACAACAAGCTTTACTGTTCCTGTCTTACCAATAATGGTATTGGGATCTACCTCTTTGCCATCAAAGTACCACTTCAACGAATAGTCAAATGGTAATACACCGGTGGTATAGGGTACATCGGCACGATAATAAATGGTACCTGTGGCACTATCAGCTGTGAGTAGAATTTTCCCATCGTTATACGACACATTAATGTCATCTGTATATGGCTTGACCCTATCAATGGGTACATTTACAGGTATAGACAGCTGAAGTCCCCCATTCCCCCTTGTTTTCAACATATCGACGACGATGACTTTATCGGCCTCACCTCTTTTGTTGCCTATAACATATACCGTCTGCCACCTTTCATGGATACTTGTAGTAGATACCGTATTACTTTGGGCCCATACAAGACCCGCAATGCTACCTATAAACAGAGAAACAACAACCGCAAAGGCTATATACACCTTACGCCTCATGATATACCCCTCCCTTCTTAACCTTGGTAATAAATTTCAGTAGTGGTATGGCAAACAGGCCAACCATAATCATGGAGACAATAGCACCCTGAGACAGGGCATATGCCGTCTCCTTGGTAATAGGCACATCAGACATAATGGCAAGAGGCAAGTTCATAAGAAACATGGTACCTGCAGATGTAAAGATAGAGTGGAAGCCATAATGTAATGTGTTGGCACCGGCCTCCTCATGATCTCCAGTCTCTCTCAGGTAGTGAAGATACCTTGAAGTAATATAAGCAGCATAGTCAATAGTCGCACCAAGCTGTACTGCACCGAGAATAATAGGAGTTGAAAATGCCACCTTTCCACCAAACAGGGCTATATTCAACCATATAGCAGATTCTATGAGAATAACAAGCGCTGCACCAATAAGTAAACTCCTAAATCCAAACACTACAGTAAGGAATATCAGTCCCATAGCTATAAGGCTAATCTTCTTATAGTCCGACAGTGCCTTTTCCATAAGCACCACATTAAGCACCTGCTCACCCGTTAGGTAGCCCCCATACTGCTTGGCCTTATCCATTACGGCATACACCGGTGCAGAGTTTTTCAAGAGGTCTTCTTGAAATTCTACATACGCTACCGTATACTTTTTACCGTCAAACTGCTTCTTTAGCTTATCTGGAACCAGTTCTTTAGGTGTCCCCTCAGGCAACGCCGTTAGGTAGTGATCTACCTTCTTTACACCGGGTATCTCCTCAAATTCTTTAAATACCTCTCTCGTTGCCTTATCTTTAGGTAGTAGCAGAATACCCTTAGAGGAAATACCAAACACATCATCTGCTAGTCTCTGAGCCTGCACAGATGGTAAATCATTGGGCATGAATGTGGCAACATCAAAATTCATCTTTGTTTCATGGTAGAAGTAAAAAGCACTACCGGCAATAATGACAAACACAAGAACCAGCACTGTAGCACTCTTAACAAGCCAGCGTCCCAATCCCATAGGAGGATCTATTTCAATAGCCGGATGTCTTAGGAAAAGAATAAGTCTATCAAGAATAGCCAGTGTTGCAGGTAGAAATGTCAGTGTCAAAATGAAAGAAATCATAACACCACTCATAAGGAACCAACCCATATCTTTAAACATAGTGAGGGTTCCAAATGTCAGCGCAAAGAAACCAAAGAATGTCGTAAGCATGCTAACAAGAATAGATTGAAATGAATTTTTAATAGCTGTAATAACAGAGTGCTCTATGTCTTTACCCTTTTTCAATCTCTGTTCCCTATAAACACCGTATAGGAACAAACTATAGTCAAGGGTAACTGCTATTTGCAATACAACAATAATTGTTACCGTTAAATAGTAAACTTGATCTTTAATGAGAGACAACAGAGAGACATTTATAAGCACCCCAAGGAGCATCGACAGTATTATGACAAATGGTATAAGCATAGACGGGAAAGTTACGAGTAGAAATACCAGAACAAACAACACTCCCCATAGGACATACTTAATAATATCTCCCTGATATCGCTCCTGCATCTCTATGGCCATAACATAGGTAGAACTGAACCCCGTCCCGGGGGGCATAGACTTCTTGATCTTATCTATAATCTTAGACATCTTTACAGTATCACCATATGGCACACTAGCAGAGAGCGTAATCTGGGTTTGAAGGTAACCATCTTTCCAGAACATATCTTTTTCGTCGCCAGACCACACCTCTGTTGGCTGATATACATCATAAAAGTCACCTATCCAGTTGACATCTTTAACATCAGGCAATGCCTTCGTACGCTCAATATAGCCTTTGACATCTACAGGATCAGAAACACTAGGAGTAATCGCCGTAAGAATATCTGCCATATCTTTATCTTGCTTGAGAATATTCATGGCCTTTACAGCCGGTTCGTCTTTAGGAATAGTCTTCATAATATCGTAGCTAAGCTTAAGGTGGGTAGAGACAATATAGCCAGATATTGCAGCCAAAACTAAAACTGTGATTACTATCCAGTACCTTCGCTTATACACCCAATCGGCAAATGCATCCATTCTTTACACCTCCTTACCGACCAGTTGGTATTTATACCTAATACATATCATACTACCAACCAGTTGGTTTGTCAAGGGATCATCGTATGAAGTATGGAGTATGGAAATGGTTCATAGTTTATAATATTCTGATAATGAAAATTAAGGGGGAATAAGCAATGGACAATAAAAACAAACCGATACTATTCTTAATTACATCGTCCCTGAAATATCTCTTAGGATTATCAATGATTATTATGGCAAGTGTCCTCTTTAAAACAATGAGTTATCTCATAAGTATTAAAGGAGATATCGAATTTATCTGGGAAAACTGCCTATGGTGTCATAAAGTGTTATTTTACAGTAGCACAGCGCTGGCTATCATGGGAGTTTTATTAATACTTCTATATCTCATAGATAAGACAAGTGATTATATCCCTGCTGGTATCATATGGGCCACTGCGGGTCTACAAATGGGAGGATACATACATCTATCAAGGGGTAAGTTAGCCTTTGTATTTATAGTATTATTTGTATGGTGGGTAGTAGAACGCCAAAGACAAGTAGGCAGGCAACTGGGTACACTACAGATATTTATGCCAGTCGCCCTTTTCGGCCCTGTGCTAACAGATAACAAACTTGTATGGCTATTTTCTATATTCTTCGCCACCTTCTTAGAAGGTGTATTCCTCATGATTCAGGGCACATCAGAAATAGCATGGTTAGTTACAGGCAATGATAAAACGTCACCATCAGAACAAGATGTATTGAATGTGCTCCCAACCATGAAGAGGATCGTTGGTCTACAAATATATATGCTATGGGGATACCTCTTTATCACACTGGCAGAACCCTTCCTACCACAATTATCCCATATATGGAATAGCCTACGCATCATGCTGTTTATCATATACGGTATTACATGGATAGCAATGGGTATAGTACTAAGACACATTCATCGCAGCAGCGGACATATGCTTATCATTGCCACTCTCATAACAACAACTTTCCTTGTAGTAGCAGGTATTTACCACGAGTCATATATCGGCCTCATAGGAGCCATAACAACATTTGGTCTTGTATCGTACATCTCGGCTATTGTAGAAAACATATTCCGCAGTTATATTGGCGTAATGGAATTTGACAAATATTTCGATACCACCATGAGTTTTATACTTCTATATATTGTCATCGGTGGCATTCTCCCATGGCAACTGATCTTTTCCTATCTCTTTACCTTTGAACACATGTTCTTTGTCGCCATTCCCCTACTTGTAAAGATGTTAGTGATAGCCATACTGGTACAAAGTGCTTCTAAATTCATCGAAAACATCCAATACCGATTCAAACACGAGGGGAAAATAGATTACAATATGTGAGAAAAATTCATGGAAAGCCAAACCATAGAAAGGGGCGAAAGTTATGTATGATGTTGATGAAAAGACTATCAGCAAAAGAGGCAAAACTCTCTTCACAATACTAGCTATAACAAGATATCTAATAGGTCTGGTAATGGCCTACTGGGCCAGCAAGATATTTTCAACATTAGGCTATTATTACAGACAAGGCATGGGAGACAACTTATCCGGTATTGATTGTCTACAATGTCCCCATCTATTAAAACAAAGCAGTATTGCACTTATAGTGTTTGGCATTATCCTTATTGCCCTATGGCTCTTAGAAAAGAGTCAAGACTATCTACCTGCCGGCCTTATATGGATCTTATCTGGTGTATATTATCTCTATCCCTCTATGCATAGCTATAAAAAAATCGTATTGGGCATATATCTCATACTATTTATATGGTGGATAGTGGCAAGAAATAAAGATGTCGGTCGCCTACTGGGCCACATCCAGATATTTATGCCCCTTTCATTGGCAGGAGTGCTTTTCACAGACGATATCACCGTTTGGCTATTTACCATTTTTCTCGCCATAGCATTTGAGGGAGTCTATCTTGCCGTTCAAGGAGCCTCAGAGCTGGCATATGCAATGCTTATAGGTATAGAGGAACAGATGACAGAAGAAGGCGCTATATGGTTTTTAGGTCGTCTACTTAATATCCTGAATATCCAAAAGCTTATATTGTGGAGCTTTATTGCTGTGATTCTTATAGACGGTGTGGCATCATTTACACACCATCCCATACTAATACAGATAAAGTTTTATGGATACATTATCCTTAGCATTCTATACCTGCTAACTTGGGTATGGATTGGTGTAGACCTACTAAAAGTTCATAAAGCACTGGGAATATCCACCATACTCTCTATTGCCATACTTATCATATCCCTTGTCGTAAAGTATATCACAGGCAATACATTCCTTGCCATTATTGGCATCCTAACAGGTATTAGCATCCTGGCCCAAGTAGGTCCTATATATGAATACTTTGTCAGAAGATATACCAGTGTCATCATGTTTAATGTTTATGTAGATCACAGCAGTATTGTAATGTTGTTTGTACTTCTGATAATATCCGTATACGATCCTAAAGCTACCAGTATCATGGTATCTGTCAGTCCATTTTTCCTTATAACAACAGGCTTAATAATCAAGCTTTTCACTGTGGCATTTTTACTTGATACAACTGCTCGTGTTATAACAAATATAGAATATGCCTTTAGGCCACCAGAAGAAGGAGGCTATAAAAAGGTAGGTGTAGAATAGAGGTATGGTGAGATTTACAGTATCTGTAGACGATGAAATTGGAGCATTCATAGACAGCCTTGTAAAAGAGTACGGCTACGCATCTCGCTCTGAGCTTATTAGAGACCTTGCCAGAGAGAAAAAGGCTGAGCTTGAGGTAGGTGACAGTGAAGACGCTATAGGAGTTCTAACTATAGCCTATGATCACGATAATGATCTTGTTGTAGAAAGACTCAACAAGATAGGGCACGAAAAAACATGTCTTACTCTATTCTCCACACACATACATGCAACGGAGACGCAATGTGTCGAAATCATTGTCCTCAGGGGTAAAGCTAAGGAAATACGCGATTTTGCCATAAAACTCGGTGGTATAAGAGATATACAACTCAGCAAATTTATGATTATACCGCTTAAATAGGAGGGGTAAAAATGAAAAATTATAGATGGCTGTATGCCATAGTTGTTATTGCTATATTGCTTTCATCAATCATTCTGGCCCCAATATACGCTTCATCTAAACCTCATATAGAAATCACATCTCCACAGGAAGGGGAAACGTTTGCCATAAACAGTACAATAACCCTTACAGCAAATATTACTGATGCAGACAGTAGCACTCTTACATACTTTTTATCAATAGATAAAAAGCTTTTGGAGTCTGGAAAAACAAGCACAGGCACTTTTACCAAATACATAAAAATTAATACCCCCGGTTCCCACATTATTGCCCTTACTGTGCTTGACGAAGACAGCAATTACGATGTAGCACAAATCACGGTAAACATAGTGAACAATCCACCTGTTGTCAAAATACTATATCCTGCAAACAATACAGCCACAACAGCCACAGCTATTACTTTATCCTTAACAGCTAGTGATAAAGATACTTCAACCCTTTCACTAAAAATCACCAACAACGGAAATATTGCATATAGTGGCACCATCAATACTACTAATGTTGCAAATATCCCTATACCCTTATATGTAGGTAAAAATCTTATTTCAGCATATGTATCTGATGGATATAGTGAAACATCCACATCTATAGTTATCTACAGAAAACTTGTTATAGCACACATTACATATCCCCAAGATGGACAAACCCTTACCCTTGGCACAGTACCCATACAAGCTGAAATCTTCACCTCATCAGTTGCATCATACGTATTAATGGTTGATAATAAGCTCATAAAAACAGGAACAACTACCGGAGGCACTATATCTGCCACAACATCCTTCACAGCCACCGGCTATCATACGATATCTCTTCTCGCCACAACCGGAAGTTATACAGCCAGCGATAGCATTACCGTTTATGTGGCAGAAAAACCGCAAATATCACTTGTATTCCCCAAACTCATAACTAGCGGTCGAGCAACATTAACGATTACAAGTAACATGGAGATCCCATCGGCCACATTACTAACAGACAATATACATATACAAGACATAGCGCCTTTACCCAAAGGAAGTACAGTACTTTCTATACAAACACAGCTTATAACAGATAAAATCATACATACTATATCCATAAAAATTCCCAGTGGAGATACATACTCCGCCACATTTACAGCCACTGGAGCAATGCCACACATATATGACATAGGTACCCCTACAAAGACCGAAGATCCTAGTATAGATATAGACCCAAGTGTAGACACTGCATCTGTCGTATATATACATGTGGGAAATAATTTTCTTGGTATAGCACCGCAAACCTTCACACCAAGTCAAGACGGCACATACACCATTGCTGTCAATGCCATTGGTGGTAACAACTTCAGCGTATGGAAAACAGCTACTGTAACGTTTGTATGGGCACCAATTCTTAATATAAAGGATGCATACTGGCACGATGGAAAATTAGCACTAGATATTGAAGTTACCGACTATGACAAAGACACCGATATGTTAACGATCTATCCTATAGGTCTCTACTATCCTATACACATGGAAGATATTACTCAGGTGTTTACCGTCGATATACCACAGTCATACATTACCATTGGATCTACTCTAACAATAGAAGCACACGACGCATCGGGTCTAACCTCAACAATAACTTTCATAGTACCCGGTAAAATACCAGCTCCTCACATAGTATCTCCAGACCCACATACAGACATTAAGATATTCCAGGATTCTATACAAGTTACTGTAGAAGTCAGTGCAACGGGCACGATATACTGGTATCAAGACGGCCTTCTTACCAAGAAACAACCTGCTCCTAAACCGGGCAGATACACATACATGTTCTTCACAGACGAGATAAAGAAATATGAAATCTATGCAAGGCTGTGCGACGGTGTATCCTGTTCACCCAAATCTGAAACACTTATTGTGCGTAGAGGTGCAATAGTAAAACTATGGGTAGGAAAAACACTATATTTTGCCAATGGCAAAATGAGCAATATGGATGTTTCTCCATTTATTGATCCACGCTTTAACCGTACCGTTGTTCCTATCCGATTCGTAGGCAACGCGCTGGGTTATAAAATAGGCTGGAATCCTGACACAAGAGATGTCATATTAACAAAGGACAACCTACAAATAGTCATGAACATGAAAGTCAGGGATAAGGTCACCGTAGATGTAGAGGGTAAAAAGAAAACATTGTATATCGGTTCTGCAACGGTGTCTATAACAGAAAATGGTGAAACCAAGCTTATCAACCTTCATAACTATAACGGTCAAGATATGGGAGAACCTGTTATTGTTGATAGCCGCACATTCGTACCTGTAAGATTTCTCTCTGAAATACTTGGTGCCAAAGTTACTTGGGATCCACGAACCAGAGGAATAGGCATATTCTTTATACCATGAGAATTATCCAGTCTATAGAAGATATAAAACATGACGGACCCTACCTGATATCAGGTAGGGTCCTCTCTATAGAAAAGAATATATACACTATCGTCATTAAGTGGAATCTATCGGCAAAACTCATAGGTCATATCCCCGAAATTCAGGTTGATGACTATATATCTGTCTCATTACAACATATCGATGGCATCGAAGAGATGGCAGGTAAGACATTTATTACAAGCAAAGATTTTTCCCTCATTACAGATATGAAAACAACGCTTAGTGCCTTTCGCCAACATCATTCTTCTATAGACAACATACTTGGCCTTATAACTGATGATACATTACTGTGCATACTGAAAGAGGTGCTGTATAAAGAAATTTCCATAGACTGTCCTGTATGGGATGAGGCAAGACACTTAAGAGTCCGCTACCATACAGTGCCATCGGCTCGCACATACCACCATGCCTATATTGGAGGCAATTTTATACATAGCATAGGAGTAGCATCTACCGCACACACCCTTGGCAAACATAAAGGTATCTCCGGACTTCCATTAGAAATGCTCGTTGCTGGTGGCTTAATCCACGATATAGGCAAGCTAATGGCCTTCACTCCCATCAAAAAAGGTCATATATTGACAATAAGACCAACAACAATAAAAATAAAGGAGCATATCGACATAGGCTTAGATATCATGGATAAAATACACGATTTCTTATCTTCTCAATACCAAGACTCAGATAAGCTCGATGTCATTATTCAAACCTTAAAAGGATTCATAGAAACACACCATGGCCTAAAGTCTTGGGGAGCCAAAAGAGAACCTGAAAGTATACTGGAACAAATATTGTTTGTGTCAGATTACATAGATTCTCGCACAGGAAACTATAATCCGCTAATGCCTGTAGAAACTGATACTCTCATTGAGAAACTATCAGACTTATAAGTCATCCTATCCATACCTTGTGTGCTATCATTATATTGTAAACAATGTTTACAAAGGAGGGATTGAGTATGAATATAACAAAGAAAAGATTGACGCTGCTATGTGTGGCTGTGGCAGGAACTTTGTTTGTCATAGGCTTTTACCTTAATAATCCATGGATTGCATTGATTGGCGCCTTTTTCGACTGGCTTCCACTACCAACCGGGTGGATGAGATACACAGAGGGAGGAAAACCACCATATCTCCATATAGCACTAACCCTCATAGCATATATATTCTTTATCGGTTGGTTTTTCTGGGACTTTCTCAGAGTTCCATTCTTTATCGTGTGGATATGGGCAGTACTTGCCGGAGCAGATATATCCTAATCGCTAAGGGGCGGTGCACCCCGCCCCTTATCTAGTGATTTTTACCAAACAATGCAATGATGCCCTTGAGTAAACAGCTAGGTCTCAGTGTAAAGGCTGGCTTGCCTGCCATTTTCTCACAATAGTCTGGAAATCTTTTCATCGTCTCAGGCTCTTCAACATTAAGCATAAAGATTAGAGACATCATAAAGGCAAGCATACCTGAAATTAGCCCTGCAAGCTTTCCTGTAAGCATACCAATACCCAATCCCATCAATCCTGAACCAAACTGGGCTGGATGTCTCATACACGAATATATACCTTTATCTACCACTCTATCCGGAGCACTGATTCCCTCAGAAACATCAAAATGTCCATACTTTTTTAGCGTCTTACCACCAATGGCATTGAGTAAAACTCCTAAAAACATGAGCTTTAGGCCAATTAGTCTCATAAAAACAGAGGGTCTTCTCTCTTCTTTAATTGCACTTTCTATGGAAGAAGCCAGCATAGGCACACTACCCCACAATCCTAACCAGAAAAGCATCTTAGTGCGAAAATCCTTTTGCCTCATAAGGTCCTTAATAACCATATTTATCGCCCCCTTGTAAACATCGTTTATCATTTCCATACAAGCAAAGGGGGCTTGCTAAGCCCCCTTTATCATTTTATGCTGCTTTCAATCTCTTAACACGTGCTTTGTGTATAAACAGGGTCACGGCAAGGAGTGTAATACCAATAATATCAGTAATAAATGTTGGATCTATCATAAGAAAAGCTGCAATAACAAACAGTGTTCTTTCCCACCATTTCAGATAGTCAGACTCGTATCCCTCAGCAGCAAGACCCAGTGCATAAGCACCAAGAAGACCTGTGATAAACACTTGGAGTA
>JAADFF010000053.1 GCA_013153035.1 Dictyoglomota bacterium
CATGGAAGACTGTAATTTCTCCTGTTAGTTTATCATTGCTGTTTGTTGTTGTGCTACTCTGAGTGTTTGCAGCAGTGCCATTTTGTGTTGTGGAGGCTCCACATGACACAAAGGATAATGTAAGAGTAAACATAATAGCAAACACGAAGATTGCTTGCAAGAACTTTTTCATAACTAACCCTCCTTCAATAGATATATGTTTTCAGGTGATATTGAGAGGGAAATGTTCCCCCCTTTTTTAACATCTTCTTGGTTAGACGTTTGCCATATGAGGGTAATGTTACCGGTTTTGATAAGCACTTCCATATGGTGAGGATATTTGACGATTTCTATTATTTGGCCTTTAATTAAACCTGTTTCATCTTTTTTAATATCACCGGGATATATGCCTACATGGGTATAGTCTGATGTATTGACTAAAGGATAAATATGATTCCATATTTCTATAGGAAAAATATTTTTAATACCTATCATTTGGGCAAACCATATATCTTCTGGATTTTTCCAGACATTTTCTTTGATATCGAATTTCACGAGTTTACCATTTTTTATAATGGCGATGTAATCGGCTAATGTATATGCCTCTTCTGGCGAATGGGTTATAAGTATTGTTGAAAGATGGAATGTATCTTGAATGTGCTTTATGGTAGCTATAACCTGTTCTTTGGTAACCATATCAATGGCACTGAGAGGTTCATCAAGCATGAGTATCTTAGGCTTTGTCACCAAAGCCCTTGCCAATGCAACCCTCTGCTTTTCTCCACCGCTGAGCTCGTGAATGCGCCTATCAAGTAGGTGTTCTATGCCTAAATTTCGTGCCACATCGTGTATAGACATGCCTTTTTCTTTTCGCCATCTGAGAGGATATACAATATTACCTTTTACCGTGTAGTGGGGAAATAGGCTAAGATGTTGATATAGCATGGATATATTACGTTTGTGGGGTGGCAGAGAGGAAATGTCTTTTCCATCCAGTAATATTTCCCCCTCTTTATGTTTTCTGACTCCGGCTATTATCTCCATTAAGGATGTTTTACCGGCTCCAGTAGGCCCTATGATAGCAAGATGCTTACCCTCTGCCAGAGAGAATGATATCTCTTTTAAGGAGAAATTGCCAAATGTGGCTGATATATTCCTGACCTCAAGCATCCTTACCACCCCACAGCCTGATGGTTATGAATATAACGGCTGACATGGTCATTGTGATAACAGCAACGGGTATAGATTTTTTTAATCCAAAGTTGTTAAATAGCTCATATACCATAACTGGAGCTGTTTTAGGATAGTATGAAACCATTACAACAGCCCCAAATTCGCTAACGGCTCGAGCCCATGTCTGAATTGCCCCTGTGATCAGTCCGCGAAGGCCTAAGGGTAAAGTTATTGTCCAAAATGCCATTAGGGGAGAAGCCCCCATACTCATGGCTGCCTTTTCAAGACCATGTGGAACACTTTTAAATGCGTCATATGCTGCATTGATAAAGTATGGCACACTAACTATCCACATAGCTAACACCACACCTAGCATTGTTCCAGTAATGTAGAAACCATGGTCTGCAAAGAATTTTCCAATAGGGGAGTATTTAGGAGAGAAAGTTAGCAGTATAACTACGCCTCCTACTGAGTGTGGTACCATGGCCGGTATGTTCAGTAATGTTAGCCATAATTTGCGAGGTTTTAGTACGTCTCTTGCTAGTGCATAACCTAATGGAATGGCAAATATTGCAGCGAACAAAGTGGCATATGTTGCTCCTAAAAAGCTATTTTTTAGGGCATCCAGTACATCTGGGTTTGTTAGAGCATGCCATAGTTCAGAGGGGGTTGTATATATGGAAAGGCCCAGAAATGGTAAAAGGATAATGAAGGCGAGTAGGGTGGCGAAAAATCTGAGCACAACTGTCCCCCTCCTTTCGATACATATAATCCCCGGGGGCCAGTGTGTAAAGGAATTTGATACCCCTTTGCACACTGGCAGGCATGCAGGTTTCCCCACATACCCTAACGGCACGGTAGCCTTAGGCGGGTGCCCTTAGGCCTACCGGCTCGGGGTTGTATGTATTATATCAAATCTGCCTTATTTAGGGTTAAGGTTATAATGAAGATGGTGATGTCTGTGTGGTTGTGGAATAAATATATTTATCAGGGATATGTTAGGAAGTTGAAAGATGGTATGCTATTTGATCCTTGGGTGGTCCATCTGGGTTCTTTATATATGTTTTTTTCCGGAGACGAAGAAGATGCTATATCTACTGTTAGGGTGGCTCTAAGTTTTCAAGCCACACCACTTCTTGTGCGCACGCTTGGGTTTTTAGAAGGGATGTATAGAGGAATTGAAGGGGTTTATGATGTGTACAGGCGGTATTTCCGTAAGATCTTTACAGAAGGACAGGATGTTTCTTATTATCAGTGGGATATTTTGTTGGCAGGTGATCTGGCTTTTTATATGGGACACGATGAAAGAGGATGGTTTTACTACAAAAAATTCCCACAACCTCATTCAGAATATATGCTTCGTCGAAAAGCCCGTTTATTTTTTGAGACTTCGCCTAATGATAGTAAGACATTGTATGAAATGCTTGTAAAAGAGAAAAAGAAACTGAGTTTAGGAGACATGCTTCGCTATGCTTATCTTCTTGGTCCTATTGATGGAAGAGCGTTTTTAAACAAGATTGGACAACAAGAGCAAATAGAGATTTTACTGTCGCTTCCCGATAAGGATTTTGACTATATTATCGAATACCTTAAGAACTTGGAAGAGGCCCCGGTTTTTGAAGGTACTCTTACTGCTCGTAAATGGCGTTCGGAATATATTGCCTTGTCTGTTGAGGTTCTTGCACATCTCCTTGGCGGTGTTTACATGCCATGGTCGGACATGATTCTTCGCAGGCATGGTTTTCTCAAAGATAAATTAAAGATTCCATATTACTTATGGGATAGTGGCTATGCGTATGAATATCATTATGCTTACCTACCTCCGTGGTGGAGAATGGGAGTTGAATATTTAGAATATATATGGGGAGTGAGAATTCTCGTTTTGTCTCGTTCCTCTGCTGGCAAGAGACGTTGTATATGGGGAAGCCGTCATATATGTGCAAATATTGTCGATAGATATGATCGTTTGGCAAAGCCTATAGTAGAGGTGTGATAAGAAAAATGGCAAACGTTGTGATAAAAAAAGTAGAAGGGGAGAATGAATTTCAACATATCATTCCAAGGCTAACGGAGATACTTTTTTCTGCGTATCAGGAGTTTCCTGAGTATGGTGTTGAAAATGAGGCGGAAGCAGAACGTTACCTGTGGTGGCTTTATAGAGCTGATCCTGATGGTATGTTTCTTGCTTATGTTGAGGATGAAATAGCAGGTTTTATTGCTTCTCACAGTCAATGGTGGGATAAATATATTGGTGTATTTGTAGGAGAGATTCACGAAATATCTGTTGATAGTGCTTTTCATGGAATGGGGATAGGTAGTCGCCTTATGAAAGTGGCGGAGGATTATTTTGTGGAGAATAAAAGAACGGTTGCGGGTTTATGGGTAGGTGTGAAAAATGATACTGCTATTAGATTTTATGAAAAGCGGGGGTATGTAAGGGCAGAAGTTAGAGGTCCTTGGCTGAGAATGAGAAAATATCTTGGAGGGGTTACTGGTGGCTAGAGATGTCATTGGTGAATCTGTTAAACGGTATATTCAAGCATTTGATGGTGTTGGAGAGACACTTACTGTAAGAGAAATAGCACAAAGAATCAACGTTTCTGAATGGGCTGTTTATAGGGCTTTAAAAGTTCTTGTTGAGAAAGGATATGTTAGGGAATCTCAGATGTATAAGAGTGGTAAAAGGGGAAGGCCTATTAAGACTTATACACTTACGGAAAAGGGCCATAGATTGAGAAAAGCGCTTGGTGGAGCAGTAGACGTTGCGGAAATTAGAGTTATGTTGCAACCAGCTTTTAGATTCTTGGATGACAGAAATCTTGTAAGATCTATAGCTGTTTTAGAGAGATTTCTTAATGATAGACGCAAGAATATAGTGGAGCGAAAGATTGCTCTATGTATGTGGGTTATATATCTTATTCAGTTTTCCAAGGATATGCTAATGATGCCGGATATATCAGATCTGAGGGATGATATTATTTTCAATGTTCTATTGTCTGAAGATGTACCCTCTATAGTAAAGGCTCGGTCTTTCCTCGGTTTAGTATGGCTGGTAATGCCGTACATTGGTAGTGTCAGGAAATTGGTAAGAATACCGGCAGAGATACAGATGTCAGATGATGAAATACTGGGATATGTTTATGTCAACTGGGGTAAGTTTGAAGAATTTGTATTTTCAATATATAAAGAGAGAAAAGGGTAATGGGAACTTCCCATTACCCTTTTATGATAGCCAAGCCTCCTTTAATTGTAAGCATGTCCAGCAGATTATATAAGTTATCGATCATAAATCGAGTGTACAGCCCTACAATGTGTTTTGATGTTGCCAGGGAATTGGCCTCTGAGTAGTTACTCATAACATTTTTAAGTTGTGTAAGAAGCAGTTCTGCTTGGTATCCTGATGAGCTAATAGATACAAATGTGTCAAGTATTAGTGGATATTTCCCTTCTTTCTCCAATTGCTGATTGATAGACTTTATCTGAGATATTTCCCAGCTGTATAACTTATCAAATGCTAATTTGTCTACTTGGAGTTCCGAAACTATAGTATCTGTGGTTGTCGGTGCCTTTAAAAGGATGCCTCGGCTTATATCTGTGTTTTCGCTTAAAAAGTCGGCAATGCCTTTGCTTTGTGCTGTTAGATATAAGAGATAAAATGCATCGGCGTCAGATTGAGATGCTACCTTCTTGTATCTTTCATAGTTGCTTGTTAGCCTATTAACAAGAATACTGCCAATTGTATTGGCTGCCAGCTTATACTTTTCTGTTATCTTGGTGGATATCTTACTCATTTCAGATAGTCCCTGTGTAGAAGTGGGATTATCTGGTAGAGAAATATCTAAAGATTGTTCTATATCTTTCCATGTATTGTTGCAGCGTTTGATGAGTTCTTTTCTTGAAAAGGTTGTGTTGTCGTTGATTGAATATTCCATTTGTTTAAGTGTAGATAGTACTTCTATACCAACACGTGCATATTCAGATGAATAGAGCATAAACATCATTGTGCTGTTATTTATGTTATTTAGCGTTACATCTTTTGATTTGTTTTCCAATATGTCGTTGGCGTTTTTGTACATATTAGTAGTGATATTTTTTAGATTGTATATTGACATGTATGTTGTTCCTATGTCTAGAACAATAGAGGAGCGTTTGGTATCTTTTATTTCTAGCAAGGATTTAAGTTCATTGTATGATGATTCCCATGCTGCAGCTTTGTCTCTAATAAATTCAACCTTACTTTTTGTAGATGTTTTTTCTTCTACTGTCTTCCAATCAATTAGTGTATATGCACCAGCTCTTGCCCTAACAAGTGCGTCAATACCGGATATTGAAGAATTACCCATATCAATAGTGCCACTAACACCCTTTCCACTTTCTATGAGCTTGTTGAACATACTAAGATATCCCATAGACATAGCGTAAAGTCTGTCTTCTAATGTGGAAGATGCATTGTTCATAATCTCTCCTGCCTGATGTTCATCTATAGTACCTATCTTTTTCCATTGTGAGGTTTGTTTAAGCATGGTTAGTGTGTCAGATGCATACTGTCTACCCCATATATACATAGGCTCGGTAGCCTTGATGTTATCTAGAAAAGTTTTATTATTTTCGTAAATATTGGCTATGTTTTCCGTTTGTCTCTGTATAGCCATAAGTGCTTGGTAAGTTTCAGAATTATATTGGCGATTTGTTGTTTGGCGATGACCTACTGGTAGGAACACCCACACAACGCCAACAATTAGTGATAGTGAAACAAGTATTATTAAAAGTTTTTTGCCTCTTTCGTGCATATTAGCTTACTCCTCTCTATAGGCTATTTCTCCGTTTACGATAGTAAATTTGACTTTATTATATGGGTCTAATATACTGCTTGTGGTAATAATGATATCTGCGTCTTTACCTTCTTTTAGAGAACCTGTTCTGTGATCTATCCCCAATATCTTAGCTGGGTTTATGGTTAATGCCTTTATTGCATCTTTTTCGGGGAGTCCTGCTGCAACAGAATAGATAGCCATTGTTGGCAAGTGTTGAATAGGAACAACAGGATGATCCGTCATAAGAGAGAACAAAATGCCTCTCTTGGCTATTTCTCTTGGTGTTTCGAATGAAGCATTGGCAACTTCAGGTTTGAATCTATCTGTCATGTATGGGCCAAGGATTACGCCAACAACAATGCCATCCTCATAGGCTTTTTTAATGTAGTCGGCAATGATATGCCCATCCATGACATGATCGAGGGTAATTTTGATATTGAATTCCCTAGCTATGCGGATGGCACGAGATATATCATCGGCTCTGTGTGAGTGCACCTTTAGTGGTATTTCTCTTTTCAGAACAGGAATAAGGGCTTCCCATTTACCGTTCCACTCGGGCATTTTAGATAAATCGTCTCCCGCTGCTTCTTTTTTCTTCATGTACTCTAGTGTTTTCTGAAATGCCTCTCTCATGAGGTATGCCTCGGCCATTCTTGTGTATGGCATAGTGTTTCTCGGTCTGTACACCATTTTAGGGTTTTCACCAAATGCAGCTTTCATGGCAACGGGATCTTTAACAATCATGTCGTCTATAACATCTCGTTTGAGTGTTTTTAGGGCAACAAAGGTTCCTCCCAGAACATTGGCAGATCCTGGACCTGTTGCAACGGTGGTAATTCCAGCTTTTCTGGCGTCATCAAAACACATTTCTCTAGGGTTGATACCATCTACTCCACGCATTTGTGGGGTGATAGGTTCAGACATCTCATTGACATCGTCCCCCCTATCCCCGATGATTTCCTCATAGATGCCAATATGGTTATGGGCATCTATGAGGCCGGGCCAGGCATGAAATCCTTCTGCATTGATGGTAAAATCTGCGTCCTCAATGATACTTTCTTTCATCATGGCAATTTTTCCATCTTTGATGAGAATGTCTCCTTTAAAGTCTTGCCCCTCCGCAGTGTGAATCATGGCTCCTTTGATGAGAATTGTTTGCATAAAAAACACCTCCCTATAGTATTGATAGTTTTGTTATTATCTCACTATAATCTTTGAGACTATCAAATATTCCATTATATTCATCAGAGTTCCATATATATATGTGCTTGTATCCTGCAAGTACCATCGACTTTAAACATGCTTCGTCTACTGATATTCCTATGGTATTCCTGAACATACCAGGAGGGGGAACATGGGCAAATGCGAGTGGTGATGGTGGAATAAAAGACATTGAAGAAGATACAAGCAAATTATCAAACAGATAAAGAAAACCACTTATGGACAAAAGTTCTCTTATGTACTTTTCTGCTTCATAATCCATACCTACATAACCGCTAATGATTATATGTTTTTCTCTTTTCAGCTTTTCTAAGGATGACACGAAAGCATAGTCTACTTGGGGTGGGTATTCAAGTAAGGTTTCGAACCACAAAGGATATATAGAAGATACTTCTCTGGTATTGATGTTTAAGAAGGAGAGTACAGTGGCTAACTGGTGTTCTGGTGATGGAACTTTGAAATGTCTTTTGTATCGTTTAATAATTTCATCTAAGTACTCAATAGCTTTTTCTGCTTTGTTAATATGAACACCGTAGACTCTCGAGAGTAAATGTATCCTTTCGTGTTTTCTTTTATTACGAGCTTCCTCCTTATCGTTCCAAATAGTGCCTAAGAGGTCTAAAAGTAAAAAAGTATCAAAGCCCAATCTGGTCAGCCACCTCTTGCATGGCCTTGAGTGTGATGTCAATGAATGTTTCAAGATCTACCCCAAATTTTTCGCAGGTTTTTATAAGCTCGCGATTGGCTCCGGCAGCAAATCGTTTTTCTTTAAAGCGTTTTAGTACACTCTCGGTTTTCAGATCTTTGATTTTTTTACTGGGAAGAACGAGTGTAGAGGCTACAATTAGTCCTGTTAAGGGGTCAACTGCTCTTAGCACCTGTCCCATTAGGCTTTTAGGTTCTACACCATGGGCTTCGTTGTGGGTGTAGATAGCCCAATATATTTCCTCATCATCTATCCCTAATTCATCTCGAACAATTTCTGCACCTCGGATAGAATGTATGTTAATATCCTCTGTTTCCCCAAGATCTATATCGTGAAGAAGACCTGCTATTTCCCATCTCTGAGGATCTTCACCGAAATACTCTGCCCATGCTTTCATGGCAGCGGCGGTGGCAATCATGTGTTTAACGAGATTCTTCTTGGGAACCCTCTTTTTGATTTCTTTTAGTCCTTCTTCGTATGGAATCATCTTAATCACCTCTTCCACATTTTATCATTTTTGTGATACCCTATATATCCTAAGTCTAAAATCTCAGGCTTTGCTACAATTATACTGACTGATGTAAATTGAGAGGTGATAGTGGTGGGAAATACATCGCTTCGAAGAAAGATTTGGGAGACATTTATCGGTTATTTATTCCTTTCTCCAATTATTATTATTAAGACCCTGTTTACATTTGCCCCATTTGTATTTGTTATCTACATGAGCTTCTTTGCGTTTGATTCTGTGCATATGACACAACCTAGTACATGGAAACCTGTTGGCCTGAGAAACTATGTTTACTTTCTCGTTCCTGCGTCTTCAAGAGTTGAGACAGGTCAGTTGAACATTACCGCTACATGGGAGGATAGAAACATTACTGTTGCTGGGAAAATTGGAAAGAAAGAGGTTTCTGGTATATTAGAATCTTCTGTTCCCGCTGGTGAGAAAATTATTCTTACCTTTACTGGTTCTATTTCATCTGATCCCAATAATTTTGGTACTATGAATGTTTTCATCAAGAGTAATACAGATAATTTACCCAATACTACTATAACTGGTAGTTTAGCTGTGGGGAAAAGGATATATACATTGTCCAACAGTAGTATAGAAGATGGATATATAACCCTTGCCGGTAAGTATGGTGAGGATATAGGCTTTGACCTTGCCGGTATTGTGAATTCCGATAGGCCGGCTATTGGTGGTGTGCATGTTAGCTCTGGTGCGGATCTTTTTTATAAATCTCTATGGTTTACTGTGAAATATGTGCTTTGGGAAGTGCCTATTCTCCTTGTTGTTGCTTTATTTGTGGCTATTCTGCTGTGGGGAAGACTGAAATACCTTGATTTGTATAGAACTGGTATCTTCTTTTCTTATGTCACACCGGCTGTTGCTACTGCTTTGATGTGGAAGGCCATGTTCTACAAGGATGGTTTTTTCAATCATATCCTACAGGCTATGCATTTACCTGTGCCAGGTATATCAACGGCTGCGGGACATGTGACTATGGCATGGTACCAAGTGATGCCTTGGGCTTTTTGGACATTGATTATTTATAGTGTTTGGAAGGGTCTTGGTTTTAATTCTCTAGTATTTTTGGCAGGTCTTATTAATATTCCTGAAGAACTTATGGAAGCTGCCCGTGTGGATGGTGCCAATGAATGGCAGGTATTTAAAAGTGTTGTATTACCACTTCTATCTCCAACGATCTTTTTCCTTACCATGATTAATCTTATAGGCGCATTCAAAATATTTTCTCCTATACTTGTGTTGACTGGTGGTGGGCCTAATAATGAGACAACTTCTATGGTCTACCTTGTGTATCAACTAGGTTTCCAAGACTTTGATTTTGGTAAGGCAGCTGCGGTTTCTGTGATACTCTTTGTCATCATTTTTATTGTGTCATTGCTCCAGAAGTATATTGGCGACAAAGTGGTTTTCTACGCAGGAAAGAAGGGGTGATTGGCTGTGAAGGGCGCGTTTAAATGGGTGAGATATTTACTGCTTACAATAGTACTTGTCATTAGTTTATTTCCTTTTTATTGGCTTGTGATGGTATCGTTTCAGGCTAATCCTGAAGAGGAACTAAAGTTGACCCCTGATACAGGTGTTTATGTAGTGGAAACTTATGATAAAGATGGTAACCTCTTGCAGAGATATACCTATCCCAAAGAAAAGATCTCCGAAATGCCAGGGTATTTCAAAAATAATGATGGGAAAATTTTATACATAAAAAGAGACGACGATGGTAATGTGAAATTTGTCAAAACTTATCCTTCTTGGGATAAAGTGCCTGCGCGTTTTAAAGATGAGGCAGTGCTTGTGAAAGTAAAAAAAGAATCTATATATCTTGGAAACTATAAGGATGCGTGGAGTCAGGTAAAGAAATGTTATACTGACCCGAGAGAATTGAAATCATTGGATCCCCTTCTCCATAAAACATGGATGGATAAGGCCTTTAATGGTCTTTATAATATCATTGTAAAAGGAATCAATGCTGTGTTTGGGACACATATCAATCCTTACTGTATTACTTGGGGTAGATATTTCTACAATGCCCTTGTTCTTGCTACATTCCAGACAGTAGCTGTTGTGCTTG
>JAADFF010000007.1 GCA_013153035.1 Dictyoglomota bacterium
TCCCTTGAAGTCTCCAGTCTTAATGGTGTTTCCAAACATCCCTATCCCCTCCTTCTTTTTGTTTTAGGTGGTCTTCTCAACTTTTGGAACTTTTCTAATGTTAGTGTACCATAACTTTTGTGCGATGTCAAGCATTTGCATGGTGTATTTTTGTATCTATTTATTGTGATGTCAGACCCCCTACATTTATATTTTACTATAGTGGGTGTTAGTTTATTCATAAAATTATCTGGTTGATGCGATTTACTTTATATGACTATAAGCATGTGTTGAGGTCCATCTAATAAGGTAATATATATTCATAAATATCGAGTTATGGGTATATTAGCAACTGACTGGTCGGTTTGTGTTATAATACATGAGGTGAAAAACTATGAGACATATCAAGAAAATACTTTCTAAGGTAGACAAAGAGGGTAAAGAGACAACGAAGGAAAAAATCGTTAAGGTTGCTATGAAGTTGTTTGCCGAAAAGGGCTATAGTGATACCTCTGTTAATACTATTGTTCGTGAGGCTGGTGTTAGCAAGGGGGCTTTTTTCCATTACTGGAAGAGCAAAGAAGATTTGCTCCGTGAAATGCTTGATACATATATGAGTGAAGTGAAGCAGGCATATGATGCCCTTGCTGGCCTTAATCTGTCACCGAAAGAAAAGATTAGACAGATTTTCCGCTATGTTGAGCAAAAACATAGAGAACATGAGGATTTACCTTATATGCTTGTTGTCTTTATGCGTGTGATATTTACACCGGGCACTCCGCTGCGAGAGAAATATGTTTCCGAGTTTTGGAAGATTATATATGAGTTTATTGAAAAAGAGCTTGGTATCAAGGGTATGCCTAAGGGTAGTGGTATTGTGCTGATTAGTGCTTTGGGTGCTTATTCCCTCTTTAAACTGACCCCTGATCTTATTAAGCTTCCTAACCCCGATGATATTGCCGATGTTATCTGGGATGGAATAAAAAGTGTGGCGAACGCCGAGGGTTAAAGTTGTAGTGGAAAGATGACAGTGTTTTATATCTTATAGCTGTGGGATAGCATAAAACACTCCTCTTTGGCTTTATAAAAAGGGGGAGGAATATCCTCCCCCGGCTGATAGTCTGTTTTACAATGCCCCTATGCCAAAGACCTTATCCATCAATGTACCAAATCCATAGGATATAAGGGCTGCTCCCAGTCCTGTTGTTACCATCTCTGTGGCCTTTTTCTTGGTATCTATGCCAGAGAACATGGCAACAAGGGTGCCAACACTGGCTAGTGCCAAACTGGCCAGTATCACAGAGAAAATGAGTGCGGTAAATGATGTTGGTGCAAGGAAGAAGGGAATAACAGAGAACGATACGCCAAATAGATAGGCAAGGCCGGTATAGAGTGCTGCCCTTATCTCGTTTTCGTCTTCTTCTTCAGGGAGAAGGGCTTTTAGGAGTCCTTCTTCTCTTAGTTTTTCCACAATTTCCTTAGCGACATTTTCGGGGATGCCGTTTTCTACAAGTTTCTCTATTTCTTTTTCGGCTGCTATGTCTGGTGCAACATCGAGAAGTATCTCCATGTTTTTCCTTATACTCTCATTGACCTGTCTTTGGGACCTGACAGAGATAAAAGTGCCTACTGCCATGGATAGAGACCCGGCTACACCGACAATAAGGCCACTAAAACCCACAAGAAATGGCTTATCAGGATAGACAGCAGATAGACCAAAGACGGCGCCAAGTATTTCTACCAGCCCGTCGTTCATACCAAGAACAAAGTCTCTAACATTTTCTGTGTGGAAACGCTTTTTCTCCTCGGCAAATATCTTTTCATGCTCCAGCTCTTCAAAGATAATCTGTTTAATGGCACTGACTTCATCTTCTGTAAGGTCTTGATTGGCTTTGAGATATTCATAATATTTATTGACAGCTTGAGATTCACCTAGCTCTAATATAGAAACGGTGGCACCAGCCCCCAGTATTTTACGGAGTAGTTTGGCATAAAGGAGTTTTCCCTTTGATACTTTAGGTGGTTTGACAGATACCCCTCTTTTTTCTAAGAATTTTCTCCAGAATAGTGCATGGTCTGCCTCTACTTTGGCCAGTCTGAGAAACTCCTCTTTTAGCTTCTCATCTGTTTCTATATCTGCAAGGTACTTATATACAACTGAGTCGGTGCTCTCATCTATATAAAAGCTGTACGCTGTTTTCAGGTATTCTTGCATATATTATTTCCCTCCTTTCTTATATATAATGATAATACCAACAGTAAGGAGGAATTTTGTATGGAGATTAAGTGGTCAGACAGTCTCAGTGTAGGGCACCCAACAATAGATAGCCAGCATAAGGAACTTGTTAGACGTATTGCCAAGCTTATCGAACTTATCAATTCTGGAAGTATTACCAATGAGCAGATGGTGGATGTGCTAGGTTTTATTGCAGACTACACCGATGAGCACTTCAGCACAGAGGAAAAGATGATGATTCAGACAGATTATCCAGAATATGAGGCTCATAGACAGCAGCATCTATGGTTCATGAATGAAGTTAATGAGCTTATTAAGGAGTACATGATAAATGGTGTTAGTGAGAAACTACTTGCGGATATTCAGAGGGTGCTTATCGACTGGCTTGTAGGACACATCACCGGTACAGACAAAAAGCTGGGTGCCTATCTTATGGAGAAGGGCGTTGTTGCCCCAGAGGAGTAATTTTCTCTAAAGAAAAAAGGGGAGGTGTAAGCCTCCCCTTTATATCGTTTTCTTTCCTGTCTAAGTTATTACTTTACGCTAACATTGACAGCCTGAGGTCCCTTGGGAGTATCCTTAATCTCGAACTCCACGAGGTCGCCCTCTTCTAGTGTCTTAAAACCGTCACCATTGATGCCAGAGTAATGTACGAAAACATCCTCTCCGCCGTCATTTCTGGTGATGAAACCGTAACCCTTCTTCTCGTTAAACCATTTAACTCTTCCTTCTAACATAATCATGTTCCTCCTAAAGCTTAATTTCTTCTCTCAGGGAAAATTTCTTTTCTCTCTGAGGAGATAACTAACTATAACATGCCCCGTAATAAAAGTCAACCCCTGTTTTTTATCTCCTCAAGTAGTGCTTCTATAACATCTCCAGCTTTCTCGTGAATGACAAGATCTGCCATGCTGTCATAACCAGTTGGTTCCAGGTTGATAATAACGAGTTTGCCACCGGCTTCTTTGACAGTTATGGGTATCATGGCTGCAGGGTATACAGTGAGAGATGAGCCTATAGACAAGACAAGGTCGGCCGCTTCTGCTTCTCTTACTGCACCTATCCACTGGTCCTGTGGTAGTCCCTCGCCAAAGAGCACAACATTAGGCCTGACAATGCCTCCACAGACATCGCAGGTAGGTATGTCTTCTTCAAGGAGCTTTTCTGCTGGGTACTTTTTACCACACCTGTCACAGTATGCTTCTCTAATGTTACCGTGTATCTCATATACTCTCTTGCTACCGGCTTTCTTATGAAGGCCATCTATGTTTTGAGTGATGACAGCCTTTAGCAGTCCCATATTCTCTAGTTCTGCTAAGCCATAGTGCACCCTATTGGGTTTTATGTTTTCCATAGCTGCCAGTCTCATACGGTAAAACTCAAAAAAATCATGGGTGTTGTTCTCAAGGGCCCAACGTGAGGCTATTTCTTCTGCCCTATACTGTTTCCATAAACCATTTGGACCTCTGAAATCTGGTATACCGCTTTCTGTGCTGGCACCGGCTCCTGTAAATGCTATGGCATACTGGCTTTCAAGTATCATATCTGCCAGTTTTTTTATACTCTCCATATGACCACCTCCCTTTACATTCTACAGAAGTACTCTTCGGCTTATAATAAACTTACGGGGTATCCTCCTATGGGGTACCAGATGGGAGGCGATACTATGCTTGTTGCCAAGGCATCGTTTGAATTTTTACCTGTGAAGATTGGTGGATTAGGTGAAGCCGTAACTTCTATTGCAACGTATCTTCAGCGTAGTGGTGATGATGTATGGATGTTTATGCCATCTCATGGTATTCAGCATATGCCAGAGGCTTACCCTCTGAGATTTAGAAAGTTTCTTACATATGAGGCCAGAGTGGGTTCTTCTTGGCAGACTATAGATGTGTGGGAAGGTTGGCGTGATGGTGTTAGGGTGTTTGCCCTATCTGACCCTGTTATGGATAATCCCCATGTATATGGGCCAACAGATGAAGATGTTGTTGATAAGATATTTCACTTTGCCGCAGCGGTTCCAGGACTTATGAACTACCTTATAGCACATGAGGGTAGAAAGCCTAAAGTGTTTCACATACACGACTGGCATACAACACTTGCCGGAGCCCTTATAAAGAAATATTTTCGTATTCCTATTGTGCTTACCATAAATCGTATTTGCTATGGTTCTACAACGATACGCAAGATGTATGAGATGGGATATGGGGAATTTGTAGATGGTCGTTGGCTCTATGGTGAGGGGTTTGACCTTGAAAAGTTTGGTGCTTACAACAGTGACTTCCTCACAACGGTATCGTACTCCTATCTACACGAAGAATGGGATAAGTATTTTCATTTATTTGATGGTAAGGTGACATACGTGTGGAATGGTGCTGATACGGAATACTGGAATCTTGACAATATCAAGTGGAATACAAAACCCAGGGAAGAGAGAAGGCGCATTATCCTTGAAGATATTGGTATGAAAGATGGCATTATGTATCTCTTTGTAGGTAGGTTTGACAGGGCCCAAAAAGGGCTTGATATACTGGCCGATGCTATACGTATGGTGCTTGACGGTAGTAAAGACAGCCCCAACAAGGCGGAGATGAGATTTATCATTGGTGGAGATGGAGATCCGGGGCTGAAAGAACTTGTGTATAATCTTTCCTCGCAATATCCTGATAATGTCTACTACTTTGGAAGGTTTTTAGCCCGTGATGAGGTGAGAGAGCTATATGGGGCATCTGACTTTGTAGTCGTGCCTTCTAAGTTTGAGCCCTTTGGTCTCGTGGCTCTTGAGGCCATGGCTATGGAGGCTGTTCCCATAGCATCAAGGGTAGGGGGCCTGAAGGATATTATTCTTGACATTGTCTCTTATGGTGATAGAGGGACAGGTAAGCTGGTACCGCCGTCTGACCCCGGTGCCCTTGCCGATGCTATTATCAGCATGGGCAATCTTGCTGTTTCAACCCCCAAGTTTCTTAGACTCATTGGTCGCAATGGTAGGGAGCATGTAGTGTCCCATTTTACATGGGACAAGGCCATAAAGCGGTATAAGCGTATTTACAACGATATGTTTGCCACTTATTTACCATTTATTAAATATAGAAGACCGCTGTGAGGGTTTGATATACTACTAATCGGTGAGCGGGTCTGGGAAGTCTGAGATAGGAGGGGTTATATATGAAATTTGCATATTTGCAGAAGCTTACGATGGTGGACTTCCCGGGCACCATTAGTGCCACCGTTTTTACCATTGGTTGTAATTTCCGCTGTCCTTTCTGTCATAACCCAGAGCTTGTTGTGCCACCCCTTGCAGAGGGTATTTATGAAGAAAAAGATGTGCTTGATTTTCTGAAAAAAAGAAAAGGCATGCTAAAGGGGCTATGTATTACCGGTGGAGAGCCAACACTTCACGGTAAAAGTCTTGCCAGTTTTATGGAAAAGGTAAAGTCTCTGGGATATAAGCTTAAACTCGATACCAACGGTAGTAATCCTGATATGCTAAATGGTTATATTGAAGAGGGGCTTGTAGACTATGTAGCTATGGATATCAAGACGTCGAGGCAAAACTATTATAGGGCCATTGGTTTGTCAGAAGAGGAAGGTAGAAATATGGTAAAGGCTGTCTCTGAGTCTTTAGATATACTCATGTCTTCTGATATACCATTTGAACTAAGAACAACGGCAGTACCCACATATGTGGATGAAGAAGATTTTTACGATATAGCCCAGTGGATAAAGGGAGCACCCTACTATGCCATTCAACGATACCATAAAGATAAGGTGCTTGATGGGAGTGCATCTCCC
The DNA here is from genome assembly GCA_013153035.1 of Dictyoglomota bacterium. GTDB lineage: Bacteria > Coprothermobacterota > Coprothermobacteria > Coprothermobacterales > JAADFF01 > JAADFF01. The sequence continues at coordinate 6,008 of JAADFF010000007.1, forward strand.
GATGATACATACAGTAGAGAAGCACTTGAAAAGTTTGCGGATATTGTAAAACCCCATGTGGGTAAAGTGGAGGTGAGATGGTAGTGGAAAAGAATAAGACGGTTGTGGGAAAAGAGGATGTATTTATTGTGCCTGAAGGAGAGGTCTACGAAGGAGATATTGTTGTTATGGGTGGTGTTCTTCTTGTCAAGGGCACTATTAAAGGTAATGTAGCATCTCTTCGTGGCAAAGTAAAAATAAGTGGGCATATTGATGGTTCTCTTGCAGCCCTCTATAGTAAAGTTATCCTTTCTGGTTATGTGAAAAATGTGGCTATCTTGTATTCAGAGCTTATTGTGGATGGGGGACATTACGATAATATCGCCATTATGGCATCTTGGGGTGATGTGCTGAGGCCAGCTAAGGTGAAAAATATTGCCATTAAAAATGATCCATTTACATTTCTGAGTTTTGGTCTTCTTCTTGGGTATGCTCTTTCTTTCCTATAAAATCCTCTGGGTTGTCGATGCCCGATAGAAGTAAGGCTATCATGCCTGCTCCAATGGGCATGTAGTATGCCAATAATCTCCAGATGCCTACGGCAAGCAAGGCATCTGTTTTGGCTATGCCGGAGGCTGTGAGAATAATTGTCATGGCACCCTCTACACCACCACTGCCACCGGGGGTTGGCATAAGCCCTCCGATGATGTCGGATATCAGTGCCAGCTCAAAAGTGCTAATGACATTGATGGTGGGTTCAAGATAATAAAGCACAACAATAAGAGGAGAGATAAATAACACCATTTGGATGAAGGATAGAATAGCCCCTATAATAAGTGTAGAATGCTTTGTTGTTCGCCAGATTTTCCTAAAGAGTATGAGCTCTCCCGCTAATTTTCTATAGAACTTTTGGTACTTCTTGTATATAAGATTTCGCAATCCTTTCATGGGACCACTACGCCATATCTTTCGTGAGGCCATAAGAAAATATGTGAGTATCAGTAGAAGCACAAGTCCAAAGGCCAACCATGCAAAGTGACCTATCCTCATGTGTCCTACGCGGTTTATAGCAGGAATACCCAATGCTATAGCCATGATGATAGCTATCTGAAACATAAGGCTACGTATAACAATAACGCCAGTGGCTACTCCGGGAGGCATTTCCATAAGAGATAGATAGTAGATTTGAAATGCCTGTCCACCACTCTGGAAAGGTGTAATGTAGTGGAATAAATAACTGGCGATAGTGAATTTGACAAGGGATAGATACTTGGGTTTGTACCCTTTTTCTCTTATCAGTATATAGAATATTAGCCCCTCAATGAACCACTTGATGACAATAAGTGATGCACCTATGAGCCATATGTAGGCGGGTATTGTGTGAAGTAGCTTTAAAGCTGTAAATATGTCCTTATCTCCTACTATGATAAATGCCGAAAGAGATAAGACGATTGCTATGAATATGTTCCTGACAAGGTGCTTATTCTTCACCTGTTATCACTCCATGGATTGTCATAATGAGTGTCATAATAGGGTGAAAAATTGCCAAAGTCCATAGTCCCCATAAGGGTTTGCCTATGAGTGGGAGTATAAAGAAGCCCACTGTTTCCAGCTCAATCCATGTGGGTATTTTCCAGAAAGGCCCTGAAGATATCCACTGGTTGATGCTTTCTCCACCTTTCATGGCACTTTCTACACTCTTGGTATATAGCCATACCCCGGCTCCAAAGGAAATGCTGTAGGTCATACCCAGTAACATGGTGGTACTATTTCCACCAAGCCCATGAACGAGGCCCCACATACTACCTATAAGCCTTATGCTATCTGTCCATACTTCAAGTGCAACCCCTAATTTCGATGTTTTCTTTGCAATGCGTGCGGTGGGACCATCAACACAATCTAAGATAAAGGCCAGCTCAAAGAGAAGGGCTCCCCATAAAAAACTGCCTTGCCAGAATGCATATACCCCTCCGATAGCCGATGCCATAGAAAGCAGAGAGATAGTATTGGGGTGGAGGTGCAGCCAGTTTATGTTGATATACACAAGAAAGCCATAGATGTATCTGAGAAAGAAGTATTCCCATATAGGAAGAGGTTTTCCAAGATTATCCAGAACTTCTTTATATGTCAGATGAGGCCAATCTCTTTGGCTCGCTGTAGATCCTCCCTTGTGTCTATCTCGGCCCAGTGTATTTTCTCTACCCATATAGGTTTGACGCACTCCTTCGTTAAAATTTCTGTTAGCACATCTTCATAATAACCCATAATATGTTTTTCTCTGTCAAAGTGCCATATATAATTATCTACCATTTTAGCAGACAGTTTTTGCATGCCTACTGTTTCACCATCACCGTTTATACCTTTACCGAGCCTTACAATGCAACCATCTTCTATCTTTGCCTTCATTGCCTCTTCGTCAAGTTCTGTCTTGCTGACAAGAAACGCGCTGCCCCCTATGCCTGCAAGTTTTTCTACGTACTCTTTTTTTATGACAACATCCCCGTCGGTAAGAATGACATCTTGTTTTTCTGGTACAACCATAAGGCCCAGCAGTGCCGAGAGGCTGTTACCTGTATCGGCGTATTCTGGATTCTGAATGGTCATAACATCATCTTTATCCTCTGCCCATGATTCTACATAGTGATATCCGTGTCCTCCTACGATAACAAACATGTCTGTATAAGGCTTCAGCATGCGATAGAGCCTGTCAAGGAATGTTTCGTTTCCTATGGATACAAGAGGCTTAGGTTTATCTGTGTCTTCTCTCTCAAGTCTTGTTCCCAGACCTGCTGCAAGTATCACTGTCCACATCTTTTACAACACTTCCTTCAATGTTCTAATAAAGCCTTCCATAATGGTTTTTTTCCAGATAGATACCCTCATGTACTTCGCCATACGTGAGTCGGTATAGAAGCGTGTAATATAACCTCGCTCGTGCAGTCTCTCATAAAGCACTTTGGGATCGATTGTTGGCTTAAATAATACAAAGTTTCCATATGAAGGACCTATCACATGAAAACCTAATTCTCTGAGACTATTTTCCACATATGCCCTGCTTTCCATGATGTCTCTAGCAGCTTGGCGATACTCTTCTATGTGTTCTAAACTTTTCAATGCTGCCATCTGAGATATAAATGTTAGGTCTTTGATACGCTGGAGTATACGGAGATGGTGGGCTATTGTCTTGTTGACGGTGGTAAACCCTATACGCAGACCGGCAAGGCCAAATAGTTTAGAGAATGTGCGCGTAACCGCAATATTGGGGTATTTTTCTACCAAGGGTAGTGCCCCTGTAAATGTGATGTCGGCAAAATGTATATATGCCTCATCGATGATGATGAGAGAGTCTTGGGCTTCTTCGGCTAGTCTGTTTAGTTCAGATGGTGGTATAAATTGTCCTGATGGATTGTGTGGATTGGAGAAATATATAATAGCGGGATGATATTTATAGTATGCCTGTAGTAGGGTGTCTACGCTAAGGTTATTAATAGGGTCAACCTCTATGTATTGTATATTTAGACCGTGTGTCTGGGCAAACAAGACAGTATTTCCATATTCGGGTAGCCTCATGATGATAGTATCTCCCGGTTCGGAAAATGTCCTTATAAGGTTGTCTATACCATTGTCTGAGCCGGGATAGAGTAGAACCTCAACATTTTCTCCCATGTCATGCACTTGCTTAATGGTTTCTATAAGCTGTGGAACTTCTCCCGGTGGATAATGCCTTGCGATGAGATCTATGCTAAGGGACTTTATGTATTCTATAACATGGGGTGATATAAAATCACCTTCGTTCATACCGAGTCTGATTATATCTTCTATATTGTCAGGCCATCCCGGCGATGAGTAGGCCTCTGCCGACGCTATATACTTGTTTATTTTCACAGCACACCACGCCTCCAAGAATATTCTGATAAATTATACAGCATTTAACGGGGAAAGAATATATTAGAGTAGTTGCTGGTAAGTCCTTAATAAACACTCTAGTTTTAACTTTTTTGATATCATAATGTGGGATACTAAGTGTGGAGGTGAGGAGTGTTGAGTATAAAAATGAAAACTATTGTTGCCACGGTGGCGATAGTGATTGTGGCAGCGATAGTTATTGCTTGGTTGTCTATTTCTTATTCTTCTAAGAGCCTTTTGGCCAGCGAGAAGGGTAAACTTATTGTTGCAAGGGATAATAGGGCTGTTACTCTTCATGAATATTTCGATCAATTGGATAGAGTACTTTACGCACTTTCTCAGAATGGAGATATTGTTTCTGCTGTTACAAGTTTCTCTACAGCTTATTATGAAATAGCTGATACAGCCACTGAGCGTATGGAGCTTTTGCAAAAGGCGTATATAGAGCTAAATCCTAATCCACCGGGACAGAAAAATAAACTTGTAACAATCCGCTCTATAGATGGAATTCCTGATGAGCTTGTTTCTAAACTGTATTCTTATGATGATTATCATTC
>JAADFF010000046.1 GCA_013153035.1 Dictyoglomota bacterium
CAGAGTGGGATGATACATACGAGTTTCCACCGTATATCAAGTTCTTGCCAGAGCAGATGAGAAGGGAACTGACCAAGGCCCGCGAAGATTATGGGAAAATTGTTTGCAGGTGCAGACAGGTTAGTGAAGGGGAGATTGTTGATGTTATTAGACTGACTCCCGGTGTTAACGATGTCGATGCCATCAAGAGAAGACTTGGTGTAACAGGTGGCCATTGTGGTGGCACTTACTGTCTGCCTAAGATTATGGAGATATTGGCTAGAGAAAAAGGTATTCTTCCCCAATATGTAAAGAAATCTGCCGATAAAGAAAAGGCCTTTTTTGTTTCTGTAAAAGGTGGTGATGTCAGGTGAAAGTTGCCGTTATAGGTGCAGGTAGTGCCGGTATGGAGGCTGCCAAGACACTTGCCAGTAATGGTGTTAAAACAGTTCTTGTTGATGTAGAGGAGCGTATGGGAGGCATACTTAACCAGTGTATTCATCCAGGCTTTGGGCTTCATATGTTTGGTGAAGAGCTGACCGGCCCTGAATTTGCTCAACGTCTGGAAGATACTATAAAAGATTTAAATATTGATGTTAGAACCAATACCTATGTCAAAGCTTTACAGGTAAAAGATGGTAAGAAATCGTTGGTGCTTCAGGCTCCGAAACTTGGAGAATACGAAGAGGAGTTTGACAAAATTATTATTGCCACAGGTGCAAGAGAGCGCACACCGGCCGGTATACTGACACCAGGTCACCGAGTTGCCGGTATTTATACAGCTGGATTGGCACAGACATTTACCAATATAAAGGGGTGGCTTCCAGGAAATAAAGTGCTTATAGTCGGTTCAGGCGATGTGGGACTTATTATGGCAAGAAGACTGACCCTTGAAGGAGCAGAAGTTGTTGGTGTTATTGAAATCAATCCATTTCCCGGAGGTCTTCCCCGTAATGTGAAGGCCTGTCTTGAAGATTTTGGTATACCTCTTTATTTATCAAGAAAAGTTATTCATATAGAGGGTAAAGATGGAAGAGTGCATAAGGTTTATGTGGCAAAGGTAGATGAACAGTGGAATATTATCTCTGACGATTATGAAGTGTTTGAGGTGGATACCGTTCTTTTCTCTGTAGGCCTTATACCAAACACCGGTCTTCTCAAACACTATGTTCCTATCAAGAAGGGGTTTTATGTAGACTTCGACCAAAACTTTATGACAGATATACCGGGTGTACATATCATAGGCAATAGTGCAATGATATTCGACCTTGCTGATCATGCGTCACTGTCAGGTAAAATGGCGGCCAATGCTATTTTGTCGGAAATAGTAATAGATAAGAAAATTCCTGTTGTATCCGAAGGTCTTACTGTATATCCTTCTCATATTACTTTGCCACTTTTAGAGAACTGTGTAAAGATATTTATTCGTGTAAGAAGACCTGTTGCTTCTGCCACTATACATGTGTCCACTGATCACGGCCAGATAAAACACGAGATAAAAGATATTGTGCCAGCCCAGATGCTTGAAGTGTGTGTGCCCGGTGATATGTTAAAAACGGCCTTTGCATTGAATGTGGCATTGGAGGTGCATGAATAATGAGGCGTCAATGTAAGTGCATAATGTGTCCTGTAGGGTGTGAAATAGAGATTGTTCTTGATGACAGTGGGAATGTTGTTGAAGTTATTGGAGGTCTATGTGAAAGGGGAAGAAACTTTGCCAAAGAGACAGCTGGTCAGAATATGCAGATTGTAACAACAACAATAAAGCTGGCGAAACCTGTAGGAGAGGTTAGGGTAGTGCCCGTAAAAACACTTACTCCTGTGCCTGTATCCCAGATGAAGGAGGTTGTTTCTTATCTTAAAACACTTGTTGTGCAACCACCTGTAAAAGTGGGAGATGTTATAGCTGATAATATCGGAGGTAAGTATATAATAGTTGTAGCCACTCGTTCCGTTGGAACCTCTTGACATACTGGAAGCTTCCTTGTATAATTTATTTGCTTGGTCGGTCGGGGCGTAGCGCAGCCAGGTAGCGCACTCGTTTGGGGTGCGAGTGGTCGGCGGTTCAAATCCGCCCGCCCCGACCATTTTTGTTTTTGAAACTTAAATATTCCACAATATGCGATTTTTCCTCCTTTTATTCGATAATAAATGCAAGGTCTTGCTGGTACATACTTATTGATGTATACTTATTTCCTTAAGGGTGATAAAATTGATAAGGATATAAAACATATGCAAAAGGAGGGATCGGTATGGTAAGAGTTGCCATAAACGGTTTTGGAAGAATTGGAAGACAGGTTTTCAAGGTTCTGTTTGAGAAGTATCGTGATCAGGTGGAGGTTGTTGCTGTAAACGACCTAACGGATGTTAAAACCTTGGCTCACTTGCTAAAATATGATTCCAACTATGGAAAGTTTGAGGCAGATATTCGCACCGAGGGAGATTATATTCTCGTCGACGATGTAAAAATTAAAGTCTTGGCAGAGCCAGATCCTGCCAAACTTCCTTGGAAAGATTTGAATATAGACATTGTTGTTGAGTCTACTGGTAGATTCCGCGAAAGGGATAAGGCGGCCAAGCATCTTGAGGCTGGAGCTAAGAAGGTTATTATCTCTGCACCAGCAAAGGGTGAAGATATTACTATCGTGCTTGGTGTTAACCACGAAAAATACGATCCTGAAAAGCATCATATCATTTCTAATGCTTCTTGTACAACAAATTGTCTTGCTCCTGTAGCCAAAGTTCTACAGGACAGTTTCGGTATTAAGCGTGGTCTTATGACAACAGTTCACTCTTACACCAATGACCAGCGTATTCTCGACCTGCCACACAAAGATCTGCGTCGAGCAAGAGCAGCTGCTATTAATATCATTCCTACCACCACAGGTGCTGCTGCAGCAATTGGTAAGGTTATTCCTGAGCTTAACGGTAAGCTTGATGGTATGGCCATGAGAGTGCCTACATCTACTGTTTCTATTGTTGACCTTACTGTGGAGCTTGAAAAGCCTGCAACTGCTGAGGAAATCAATGCCGCTATGAAGAAAGCCGCCGAGGGCGAGCTCAAAGGCATTCTTGGATATTCCGAGGAACCACTGGTATCTTCTGACTATAAGGGTGATCCAAGATCTTCTATCTTTGATGCTCTTGAGACCAGAGTTATCGATGGTAACTTTGTGAAAGTTCTTTCTTGGTACGACAACGAGTGGGGTTACTCCAATAGAGTTGCAGACCTTATTGTATACATAGCCTCTAAGGGGCTGTGATAGCCATGGAGCTGCACAAACTTGATGAAGTTAAGGTTAAAGGTAAAAGAGTGCTGGTAAGGGTGGACTTTAATGTCCCCCTTACCAGCGATGGTGAAGTTGCCGATGATACACGTATAAATGCAGCAATACCTACCATTACCCATCTAATGAAGAATGGAGCAAAAATTATTCTTGTATCCCATTTGGGAAGACCTAAGGGACAAAGAAAACCTGAGCTGTCCTTAGTACCTGTTGCAAAGAGATTGGCTAATATTCTTCGTAAAGAGGTATTGTTCGTTCCTGATGTTATAGGAGAAGAGGTTGAAATGGCTGTTTCTTCACTTGAAGAAGGCGATGTTCTCATGCTTGAGAATGTGCGTTTCTATCCAGAGGAAGAGAAAAATGATCCTGAATTTGCCAGGAAACTTGCGTCTTTGGGAGATATATTTGTTTCCGATGCTTTTTCTGTCGCACATAGATCCCATGCCTCTAATGTTGGTGTAGCTCAATATCTTAAGGCATATGCTGGTTTTCTTATGATAAAAGAGATAGAAAATCTTGGTATGCTACTTGATCCATCGGATGAGCTAAGACCATACTATGTCATTATGGGAGGGGCCAAGGTTTCCGATAAAATTGGTGTTATTGACAATATCCTTGACAAAGTAGACGGGCTCTTTATTGGTGGGGGCATGGTCTTTACATTCCTCAAGGCTAAGGGGTATGAAATCGGTAGATCTTTGCTAGAAGAAGATTATATTGAATACGCCAAAGAGGTTATGAAAAAAGCCGAAGAGACAGGCAAGAAAATTGTTTTGCCTACTGATATTGTGGTAGCCGATAGCATTGATGCAGACACCGGTGAGGTTGTTCCCGTAGATGCTATTCCTGCCGATAAGATGGGCCTTGATATTGGTCCTGAGAGCATAGAGCTTTTCAAGAAAGAGCTTGCCGATGGAAAACTTGTATTCTGGAATGGACCTATGGGTGTATTTGAAAAAGACGCATTTGCCGAGGGTACCAAGGCTATTGCAGAGTACCTTGCCCAGAAGTGTGAAAAGGGTGAGATGAAAGTTGTACTTGGTGGAGGCGATTCTGCAGCAGCAGCACATAAGTTTGGGGTAGCTGATAAGTATACCCATGTATCTACTGGCGGAGGTGCTTCCCTGAAATTCTTAGAGGGTAAGACGCTTCCTGGTATACAGGTTCTTTATTGGTGAGGGGGTGTTTCTGTGAGAAAGACTATTGTTGCCGGCAATTGGAAAATGAATGGCTCTACACTAATGACAAAGAAAATTATTATAGGTACAATGGCTCGTCTATGGGATGTAGACTTTAATGAAAACCTTGAGGTGGTATTTATTCCGCCGTTTATATATATTCCTATAGCTTCTGATCTTGTTAAAGATAGCAGATATGAGATTGGTGCCCAGAATATGTACTTTGAAGACAAGGGAGCATTTACTGGTGAAATTGCACCTGATATGCTCAAGGATTTTGATGTCAAGTATGTTGTGTTAGGTCACTCCGAGCGCCGTCATATCTTTGGAGAATCCAATGAGATGGTAGCCAAAAAGGTAAAGAAGGCTGTAGAAAAAGAGCTTGTGCCTATACTGTGTGTTGGCGAGACACTGGAAGAGCGCGAAGAGGGTAAAACATGGGATGTAATTCGTGAGCAACTGGAGACAGCTCTTAGTCAGTTTGACACTTTGCCAGAGATTGTGATTGCCTATGAGCCTGTCTGGGCTATAGGTACTGGTAAGGCTGCAACTAAAGAAGATGCCGAAGAGGTTATCTCTAAGATTAGAAGCTGGATCAAAGAAAAATTTGGAACCGATGAGGTGTCAATACTCTATGGTGGTAGTGTGAAACCTGCCAATGTAGAAAACTTTGCCTCTTCCCAAGAAATAGATGGGGCACTTGTTGGAGGGGCTTCCCTAAAACCCGAAGATTTTGCTATAATTGTTAAAACATTTGTTGGAAGGGGTTGAAGTGGGATGAAGGAAGCAATAATGATTGGTGTTGCTATTGTCTCTGCAATACTTCTTATACTTATTGGTATACAGGAGCCCAAAGGAGAAGGACTGGGTGCTATTGGTGGTACAGCGTCTATTTTTCACGGTTCGTCTCCTAGACAAAAGTTACTAGACAAACTCATTATTGTGTTTGCTGTATTATTTGCCGTTGGTGTGTTTGTTGCTGGTCTTATGTAAGACTGGCTAAAACAATAAAAACAAAAAAACCTAGTTCTGGGAAGGACCGTAGAGTCCTATCTCGGGCTATGGAGGAGGTGCGATTATGTTTAACAAGGAGATTAAACAGCAGATTATTAAGGAGTTTGGTAAACACGAGGGAGACACAGGTTCTACAGAGGTGCAGGTGGCTATTTTGACAGCCAGAATCAAGCATCTTACAGAGCACCTGAAACAGCATCCCCACGATTACCACTCCAAGAGGGGCTTGCTGAAGCTTGTTGGTCGTAGAAAAAAGCTTCTCAAGTACCTCAAGAGGAAGGACATGGAAGCCTACCTATCTCTTATTAACCGTCTCGGCTTGAAGAGATAAATTGGGTTGGGCTCCGTGGAAAGGAAGTGAACAAGGTATGGAGAGAAAAAAGATTATAGAAGTAGTAGAACTAGAAGAGGGTAAACAGATAGTCTTTGAAACAGGCTATGTGGGTTTACAGGCAAATGGTTCTGTATTCGCTAAAATAGGAGATACAGTGGCCTTTGTTGCATCTGTTATGAGTAAGGAGCCCAGATTGGACATTGATTTCTTCCCTCTACTAGTTGAGTACGAAGAAAAACAGTATGCCGTTGGTAAGATACCTGGCGGTTTCTTTAAGAGGGAAGGAAAACCTTCCGAAGCTGAGATTTTGAGGGCGAGATTGATTGACAGATCAATCCGCCCTCTTTTCCCTGAAGAGATGCGCAATGATGTAGAAGTTATTGCTATGATTCTTGCCAGTGATAGCACTAATCCACCAGAAATCGCAGCTATGAATGGTGCTTCGGCAGCACTGTATATCTCTGATATCCCGTTTAATCATCCATTTGGTGCTGTAAGGGTTGGACTTATTGATGGTAAATTCGTAATAAACCCAACATTTGAAGAGTTAGAGAAGTCTGATTTGGACTTAGTTGTTGCCGGTATCGAAGATGGTATCGTAATGGTTGAGGCAGGCGCACGAGAGGTTTCCGAAGACACAATGATAGAGGCAATGAAATTTGCCCACGAGTATATCAAGAAGATTATTGCTGGTATTAAGAGACTTCGCGAAAAAGCTGGAAAAGAGAAGGCTGAAGTGCCACTTGTAGAAATACCAGAAGACCTTAGAGAGTTCATTATGTCTTACAAAGACGAGATACTTGCTGCACTACTTGAGGTTGAAAAGAAAGCAAGAGAAAAGAAAGTTTCCGAGGTAAAGACCAAGATAAAAGAAGCAGTAGAGGAAAAGTGGGCCGAAAACGAAGACTATATAAAGGTGTTTGATCTAGCCTTCAAAGAAGTAGAAAAGAAAATTGTTCGCCAGTATATGAAAGAAACAGGTAAGCGCGTGGATGGTAGAACATTTAAAGAGATTAGACCTCTCAGTGCTGAAAAGGGTGTTTTACCTGTTGTTCACGGTAGTGGTCTGTTTACAAGGGGGCAAACTCAGGTACTTAGCATTGCAACATTGGGTAGTTTCTCTGATGTTCAAATTATTGATAGTATTAGCGTTCAGGAGGAGTTTAAGAGATTTATTCACCATTATGACTTTACACCGTTCTCTACCGGAGATATTAAGCCAAGAAGAGGTCCCAGTCGCCGTGAAATTGGTCACGGTGCGTTGGCAGAAAGAGCGCTTAAGTATCTTATTCCTTCTGAAGAAGAGTTCCCATATACTATTCGTGTAGTCAGTGAGGTTATGGAATCTAACGGTTCTACCTCAATGGCCAGTGTGTGTGCAAGTTCCATCGCACTGATGGATGCTGGTGTACCTATGCCCAAACATGTCGGTGGTATTGCTATGGGTCTTATCAAGGAAGATGACACCTTTATTATTCTTACAGATATCCAAGGACTTGAAGACCATCTTGGTGATATGGACTTTAAGGTGGCTGGTACCCGAGATGGTATTACAGCTCTCCAGCTCGATATTAAGGTCAAGGGTATCACATTTGAAATCATGAGACAGGCGCTGTATCAGGCTAAAGAGGCAAGATATCAGATACTTGATGTCCTTTATCAGGCTATTCCTGCTCCAGATGAGATTCCTGAAACAGCTGATAAGATTTTCTATATGCAAGTTCCCGTTGAAAAGATTGGGGAAATCATTGGACCCGGTGGAAGGGTTATTAAAAAGATTATTGCCGACGCAGGTGTAGAAATAGATATCAATGATGAAGATGGAAAAGTTTTCATCAAGGGCAAACATATGAGCAACATAGAAAGAGCTAAACAGATTATCGAAGCTATTGTTAGAGAACTGCATGAAGGTGATGTTATAGATGGTAAAGTTACACGTATTGATCCCAAACTTGGTATTTTCCTCGAGATAGCACCTGGCAAAGAGGGATTACTCAGAGTAGATGATCTCAGCCCAAATAGACTTGTTTCCGTCAATGACTTTGCTAAGATAGGAGATACGATCCGAGTGATTGTCAAAAGTATAGATGCTATGGGCCGTATAAACTTCACCCGCAGAGGTCTCGAAGAATGGAAGAAGGAAGAAGAAGAAGCTCGCAAGACAGGTAATCTCCGGGTTCCAAGACCCCCAAGGCAATCCCATGGTCGTAGACATGATAATAGAAGAGATAATAGGGGACATGGAGGCAGAAGAGACGGAGGCAGGCGAGACGGATAGTATGAACGTTATTTATAGCGGGGGAGAGATTATCTCCCCCTTTTTTATTTAGAGCTGGGTATAATATTCACATGAGAGGTGATAGTGTGCAACGAATAGAAGTTAAAGTAAAGTTGAAACCCGGTGCCAAATTGCCATTTTATGCAACAGATGGTTCTGTTGGCGCTGATTTATATGCATATCTTGAAGAACCTGTGGAACTCAAGCCTATGGAGCGATACATGGTTCCGACGGGGGTGTCTATCGAATTGCCACCAGGCTATGAGGCACAAATTAGACCTCGGAGTGGACTTGCTGCCAAATATGGTATAACAACTCTTAACTCCCCAGGTACCATTGACTGGGATTATCGTGGTGAAATAAAAGTTATTCTCATTAACCTTGGTAACGAATCTTTTATCATTGAACCCGGCATGAGAATAGCTCAAATGATTGTCGCTCCTGTTGTTATAGCAGAGTTTACAGTTGTAGACTCTCTATCAGATACCAGGCGTGGTGAAGGAGGTTTTGGACATAGTGGTACACGCTAAATGGGAATCTTATCTTGCAGAGGCTATAAAACGATGCAATAGATGCCCTTTACATGAAAGCAGAACAAATCCTGTTCCTGGAGAAGGCAATCCCAACGCCTCCCTTATGTTTGTTGGAGAAGGTCCTGGAGCTGATGAGGATAGAATGGGAAGACCGTTTGTTGGGAGAGCAGGTAAGAGATTGGATTTATGGATAACAGACTATCTGGGTATGAAACGTTCAGATGTTTATATAGCCAATACGGTAAAATGTCGTCCACCTGGTAATCGAGTACCTACAGATAGTGAGATGGCTATGTGCTTCCCATATTTATTAGCCCAGATATCGTTTATAAAACCTAAAGTTATAGTGGCACTTGGAAAAACAGCCGCTCAAGATTTACTAGGCTTTCCCAAGGCAACCTCTCTTAAGCTTCTCCGGGCTGATAATCCCTATAGAAGGAACGGATATTATGTTGTTGTTACATATCACCCTGCAGCAATACTAAGAAACGCATCCTATGAATCCGCAGTTAGAGAAGATTTAATAATAGCAAAGAAACTGTTAGAGGTGGGCTGATTATGGTTAGATGGATTGTGATTAGTGGTATAGATGAAGTAGGTAGAAATTGCCATTTGCTAGAGACAGATGATGAATTGTATATTGTTGATTGTGGTGTGAGATTTGGTACACTAAAAGAACCAGGTATAGAATATATCATTCCTGATTTTTCCTATATTGTAGAGAATGCCGATAAGTTAAAAGGGGCATTTTTCTCTCACGCTCACGAAGACCATATAGGAGCTGTCCCATATCTTTTAGAAGCTTTGAAAGGAAAACTAAATCGTCTAGATATATACAGCGCTCCACTGACTTTAGAGATGCTTAAAGACTATGTGGGTGGGCATCATGGCATAGCTGTGAATATGCGAGCTATACATCCTCGAGAGGAAATTCGTATATCACATAACTTAAGTGTTTTACCGATACACGTCAATCATAGTATTCCCCATGCCTTGTCTTTGGCTTTTTATACGAAAGAGGGAAAAATCATATATACCGGTGATTTTAAAATAGATCAAAATCATCCTACAATGGAAACAACTGATCTTCATACCTTCGCACGACTTGGGGAAGAAGGAGTAAAACTACTTCTTTCTGATAGTACCAATGCCGATGAACCGGGCTTTGGTACTTCTGAGATGAAGGTCAGAGAAGGATTAGAAAAGGTTTTTGCTACATATACAGATAGAAGAATTATCATTAGTGTATTTGCTTCTCATGTTAGTCGAATTGAACTTATTATGAGTCTCGCTAAGAAATATGGTAGGGTAGTAGCAGTTGATGGTAGGGGAATTGTAAAGATTACCCAACTGTCACGAAAATTAGGTTTTCTCGCCGACTATGACGATATTATTGTCTCTGTATCTGATGCCCTAGCATTGCCACCTGAATCTCAGGTTATATTAAGCACGGGCACTCAGGGAGAACCCTTATCTGCCCTAACTCGTATGGCATATGATAAACATAGATTTATCAAACTTCAACCGGAAGATGTTGTTGTTATATCTGCTGACCCGATTCCCGGCAATGAAAGAGCTATATTTGACGTTATCAATCGTCTGTTTAAGAAAGGAGTAGAGGTTGTATACTCGGAATATTTTCTTGTACATGCTTCGGGTCACGCTTCTATGGAGGAACTGAGATTGATGCTTAATTTAGTAAGACCTGAATACTTTGTACCCATACATGGTGAAAGAAGACAATTGGTATCTCATAAAAAACTTGCAATAGAAACGAGGGCAGTTAAGGAAGATAACGTATATCTTTTAGAGCGAGGAGATGCTATAAGGTTCGAAGACGGTAAGGCTACTATAGAGAAAGAAGTGGCTTCAGCTAGAGAAATTCTCGTTGATGGCGGGGTTGTTGATATTTCTACTCAAGTTGTAAGTCAGCGTATGGAGCTTGCAAAGGATGGTATTATCATAGCTATCTTTACACTTGACAGGAGAAATAAAGCCAAACTCCAAGATCTTGTTGTTAAAGGGGCTTATGTAGGTGATGAAAAAGAACTTCAGAGTCTTAAACAGTACATATCATCGGCAGCAGGTGAAATTGTTTCTCGACCTGATCTAACAATTAAGCAGAAAGAGGATATGATGAAAGAAAAAATAGCATCAAAGCTGGCATCTAAATGGAGGCAAAAGCCTCATATAGAAGTCAGAGTTATACCTGTTCATTAGAGAGCAGAGAGCGTATACGCTCTCTGCTCTCTATAAAGTCTTCAATATCGTTGAATTCTCTAATCTCCAGTAGTATGATTCTCCCTTTTAGAAATGGAATAAGTTTATTCCAATCTACAGTGCCATGTCCTATAGGTTTGTGCTCATCGTATTTCCCATTATTATCGTGAGCATGAATGTACTTAATACGTTCAACAACATCATAGGCATTTCTCATACCGTCAAAGTTCCATCTCATTGTATTGGCATGTCCTACATCGAGGCATATACCGGCGCTGGGAAATTTTCTTACAAATGCTATGAAGCTATCAAGTCGTGAAAACAACTCTCTTTTTACCCCATTTTCTATAAGAAGAGTGGTACCTGTTATTGAGGCCACTTGAAGTAAACGATAAATAGAATCTTCTGAAGATGACATGTTAATGTGTGAAAAATCTACAGATTTTGTACCAGTAGGTTTGCCTGTATGTACCACGGCGAGGCGTGCTCCTATTCGCCTCGCCGTGATTAGTGCTCGTGTTGATAGCTCCAGTGATACCCGTCGAATATCTGGGTTTGCACTAGCAATGTTCATATCAAGATATGGTAGATGCACTGAAAGTTTTAGATGAGTATCCTTGAAAAATCGATAAGTTTCTTCTATCCCATTTTCTGATAGTAAAACAAGCCCATCTCCCCATAGCTCAACCCCATCAAAGCCATATTCGAGTGCCAGTTTAGCCGTTTCTATCCCTTGTTTGTCACCAAATGATGAAGCGGGGAGAAAGAACATGCTTTTAATCCTTCCTCTTAGGAATGATACAGATGAAATTCATAGGCTCATCGCCTACATTAATAAACTGATGCATAATATTTGGTGGAACATATGCAGCAGTTCCTGGTGTAAGTTCATAATCTCCAAATTCAGTATGAAGCTTACCTTTACCCTTTACAAAGAAAATTTCATGCTCCCATTCGTGTTTGTGGTAAGGTGTAGCTTTTCCAGGTTCCACCGTGAAGTATCTCATTTCAAATGTGGGAACCCCGATATCCTTTGATAAAAGCCACTGAATCCATACTCCCTCCAAACCATAAACCTCTTCTTTGGGATGAGTATCAATGTGTGTAATGAATGGCTTTTGCATATTTTCCCCCTCCTTTGTTATAATCTAAATGTAGTATATCAAATATCCTTCAGAAAGGGGGAATCCGTAAATGGATAGAAAGAAAGTCATCATCATGGGGGCGGCAGGTCGCGACTTCCACAACTTTAACACTTATTTTAGAGACAGAGAAGAATATGAGGTGGTCGCCTTTACCGCCACACAGATTCCAGACATCGAGGGAAGGGTATATCCCGCAGAGCTTGCAGGAAAACTTTATCCTGAGGGTATTCCCATATATCCTGAGGAGCAGCTTCCCGAGCTTATTAAGAAACATAACGTTGACTTTGTAGTATTTTCCTATTCAGATGTATCTCATGAATATGTAATGCATAAAGCTAGCCTTGTTCATGCTGCTGGTGCATCCTACATGCTTCTTGGTCCCGGCCATACAATGTTAAAATCCTCTAAGCCAGTTATTGCTATCGTTGCCGGTCGTACTGGTTCTGGTAAATCTCAGACAACAAGAAGAGTTGTTGAGATTCTCAGAAATATGGGTAAAAAAGTTGTTGTTGTCAGACACCCAATGCCTTATGGCGACCTTGTAAAGCAGAAGGTACAGAGATTTGCTACCTATGAGGATTTGGATAAACATAATTGTACCATTGAAGAAAGGGAAGAGTATGAGCCACATATTGACCGTGGTGCTGTTGTCTATGCCGGTGTAGACTATGAAGCTATTCTCAGAGAGGCAGAGAAAGAAGCAGATGTTGTTCTTTGGGATGGTGGAAACAATGACTTCCCATTCTATGTTCCAGATTTAACTATCACTGTTGTTGACCCACACAGGCCGGGACATGAGGTCACATATCACCCCGGTGAGACTAATGTTCGTATCGCCGATGTTATTGTTATCAACAAAGTTGATACTGCTGATCTTGAAAATATCGAGTTCGTAAGAGAAAATGTCAGAGCAGTTAATCCAGATGCTGTTATTATTGAGGCAGCATCTCCACTGTTTGTTGAAGATCCTGATGCCATTCGCGGTAAGAGAGTATTGGTTGTTGAGGATGGTCCAACTCTGACACACGGAGAGATGTCTTATGGTGCCGGTTACATTGCAGCAATCAAGTATGGTGCTGCTGAAATTGTCAGAGCAAAGGAATTTGCTGTGGGAACCATCAAAGCTGCTTACGAAAAATATACTCAGATTGAAGAGGTCCTTCCGGCTGTTGGTTATAGTGAACAGCAGCTTAAAGACCTTGAGGAGACTATCAATGCCACAGATGCTGATGTTGTTGTTTCCGCAACACCTATCAATCTACAGCGTGTTATCAAGGTTAACAAACCAATGGTTAGAGTTAGATACGAGCTTCAGGAGATTGGCAAGCCAACCCTTGAAGACATCATCAAAAAGCAGTTTGCTTAATATTATAAATTTATCACCATTGGGGGCACTACCGGTGCCCCCTTAACACATTAGAGGGAGGGATGAAATATGGCTATTAATATGAAAGGGAAAAGTATTACCTCTATGCTTGATCTTTCTAGAGAGGAAATTTGGCAGATTCTTGAATTTGCTAAACAGATGAAGCATGAACACCTTGCAGGTAAAAGACATGATTACCTTAAAGGTAGAACTCTTGCCATGATTTTCCAGAAACCATCTACCCGTACAAGGGTATCCTTTGAGGTTGGCATATATCAGCTTGGGGGTTATGCACTCTATCTTGGAGCAAACGATCTGCAGCTCAGAAGAGGAGAAACTATTGCAGATACAGCCAGAGTTCTTTCTAGATATGTAGATGGTATCATGGCTCGTGTCTTTGACCACAAAGATATAGTAGATCTAGCAACATATTCTAGTGTTCCCGTAATCAACGGTTTGTCAGACTTTGAGCATCCTATGCAGATTTTGGCCGACTTTCTAACAATTTGGGAAAAGAAAGGGACACTTGAAGGTCTAAAATTTGCATATGTTGGTGACGGAAACAATGTGGCAAATTCTCTTATATTTGGTGCCGCTACCATCGGTATGGATATATATGTTGCATCTCCTAAGGGATATGAACCTCTGCCAGAAGTAGTTGGTAAGGCTCAGGAAATTGCTAAGAAATCTGGTTCTAAGGTTGTTATTACTAATGACCCCATTGAGGCAGTAAAAGATGCAGATGTTATTTACACAGATGTATGGGCATCTATGGGACAGGAAGCAGAGGCCGAACAGAGAAGAAGGATTTTTGAGCCATATCAGGTAAATCCAGAACTTGTAAAACATGCCAAAGAGGATTATCTGTTTATGCACTGTTTGCCAGCACACAGAGGAGAAGAGGTTGTAGATGAAATTGTTGACGGACCAAATTCTGTCGTATTTGATGAAGCAGAAAATAGACTTCATGCCCAGAAAGCCGTAATGGCCCTTATTATGAGGTAGGTGATATTTTATGAAGGTTGTCATAGCCCTAGGGGGAAATGCCATACAACTGCCGGGTAGTAAGGGGGATGCTTTTTCTCAACTTAAGGCATGTAACCAAACAGCAGAAAGCCTATTTAAAGTGCTTTCCGATCCTGGGGTAAAGGTGGCATTGACACACGGTAACGGTCCACAGGTTGGTATGGAACTACTTAGACATGATATTGCCAAAGACAAACTGCCACCATTTCCCATGGATTTTCTCGGGGCTATGACCCAGGGATATATTGGTTATATGCTCTCTCAGTCTATTAGAAATATCTTTGATAAGCATGGTGTGAATAGAGGAGTGGCCACTATTGTTACCCAGGTTATTGTTGACCCTTCCGATCCTGCATTCGAAAACCCTACTAAGCCAGTTGGGCCGTTTTATAGCAAAGAAGAGGCAGAAGAACTTATGGCTTCCAAAGGCTGGGTTATTAAAGAAGATGCCGGCAGAGGATATAGAAGGGTTGTTCCATCTCCGGAACCACTTGATATTGTGGAGCTAGAGGAAATTAGAGATATATATGAGGATGGCAAGATTCCTATATCTGTTGGTGGTGGAGGTATACCTGTTATCAAGACAGAAGAGGGACTTCGTGGTGTAGAGGCCGTTATAGATAAGGATCTTGCTTCAGCACTTCTCGCTAACAAACTGGGAGCCGAAAAGCTTATAATACTTACGCAAGTAGATAAGGTATATATTAACTTTGGCAAACCTGAACAGAAGGGGCTCGATAGAGTATCTCTTGAGGAAATAAAAAGATACTATGAAGAGGGACATTTCCCTGCTGGTTCAATGGGACCTAAGGTTAAGGCAGCAATTAAGTTCTTGGAAAGAGGCGGCAGCGAAGTTATTATCGCATCTCTCGAAGATGCAGCTCTGGCTATTCAGGGTAAAGCAGGAACAACAATTTTCAAGTAAGCATGAGGTGAGATAACATGTTGGGAAGTTCCTCTACACTGATAATGCTGTTGGATATACTTATTGTTACATTATTTATATATAATTTGCTTAAGATACTACAAAGTGTAGGGGGGCTTCCCCTTGCTATTAGATTTGTAACAGTTGCTTTTATACTGTCTGTCATTTCTTGGGTTTCCAAGCACTTTCATATCCTCATATTTACAGGATGGGTTGCCGACAAGGTGCTAGCCATTCTGTTGATTTCTGTTCCTATTATTTTTCAGCCCGAGTTTCGAAGAGCTCTTCAAAGATTTCAGCTTCTTCGTTTTCCCTCAAGTAAGTCAATAAGTTTTCGTGTCATTGATGAAGTTTTACTTGCATCTGAATGGTTAAGAAAAAATGGATATGGAGCGTTAATTATCATCGAAAGAGATGATGTGATAGGTGATGTGGAGGCAGGAAGAGGTACTATAATAGATGCTCTTCCCAAAGCTAAGCTTATAGAAACAATCTTTTATCCGGGATCTCCACTTCATGATGGTGCAGTTATTATTAATCAAAAAGGAAAAATATGGGCGGCTGGCTATGTGGTACCTATTCCAGAGGACATCAACATAGACACCAGTTTATATTCTCATTTCGGAACAAGACATACAGCTGCCCTTGCTATAACCCGTGAAAAAGATGTTGTGGCCATCATTGTATCAGAAGAGAAAAAGTGGATAAAAATCGCATATAAAGGCAAAATATTAGACGATACTTTTAATGCTTCTCCTCGTGAGATATTAACCAAATTACTTATAAGAGAAAAGGAAGAAGAAAAGAGAAAAAAATCTTCTAATGTGAAATCTAGAAATAGACGGCAGAGAAAGAAGGGCGATCGAGATGCAACAGAATAGAGGTATACTAATTACTCTGTCTCTATTATTTACATTAGCACTTTGGTTCGCGATGTCGCAGACTATCACTCCTTATACAGAAAGAGTATTCACTGGGGTAAAGATTCAAATAAGGGGCTTAGGTGATGATAGAGTTATATTAAGTGATGTACCTCTGGTCAATATTCGCGTTAGAGGACCCGAAGATATTGTTTCAACTATGCCACAACCCGTTGCATGGGTAATGATTCCAGCAGGTGCTGTAGGAGATGTTGTCCTCAGTGTCAATGTTGACTTACCATCAAGTGTTAACTTAATAGATATAAGTCCTTCATCTGTAGCATTGCGAATAGATGTTATAAAATACAAAAATGTAAAAATTGAAGTGTTAACTGCTAGTCGCACAGATATAACCAGTCAGTTTGAAATACTGCCACCTCGTGTATCTATAAAGGGTCCTTCAAGCATTGTTAATTCTATTGCGAAGGCTGTGATTGTTCTTGACAAAATGCCCAAAGAGGCTATTAAAGTTTCGGCTTCTGACCTCATGCTTATAGATGTTTCTGGCAAACCTAAGGATAAAAAACTTATCTCAATAGAGCCATCCGAAATAAAACTTTCACCATTTACTATAAAGCAAGATTATTTACAGCTACCTGTTATTCCTGTTATCAAAGGTTATGCCCAAGGAGAATATGTACTTGCCGGAATGAAAATTGATCCCAGCTTTGCTGTAGTAAAAACCTCTACAGATAACTTGCCTGTATCTTTTATCAAGACCGCTACTATAGATTTACATGGTGAGTATCCTTCATCTATTGAAGTTTCTCTAAATGACAAGCCTTTACAAGGATTGGCATCTATCATTTATCCACCTCACAAAAAAGTTACTATTCGATTTTTATGGCAGAAAACCAAAGTATATAAGATAAAGACAATGGTTAATGGTACTCCGTGGATTGTTATGATTAGGTGTCCCGATAACATTGAGCCACCTCCAGATATAGTAGATGATCACGGGAATGTAAAAACAAATAAATTACCCGATACCTGTGTGGTAATCTATTCAGGTGTTTATTGAAGGGAGGGATTTCTATTGAAATGGTTTGGTACTGATGGAATTCGTGGTATTTTTGGTGAAGACCTAACCCCAGACATAGCCTTTAAGCTAGGTGTAGGAGTAGCAAGATATTTCTCCAAAGGAAGCAAGCCCACAATTATGATTGCCAAAGATCCCAGACTTTCCTCTGATGCCCTTGAAGCATCGCTAATATCAGGTATTCTCAGTGCTGGTGGAGATACAATAACCCTTGGAATTCTTCCCACTCCTGGACTTGCTCTTTTGGCATCCCTTAATAAGGAAGTAAATGGTGCAGTGATGATATCTGCTTCCCATAATCCCATAGAATACAATGGTCTTAAAGTATTTAATGGTAAAGGAGAAAAACTCGAACCTACAGCAGAAGAAGAAATAGAGCATCTTATGGAAATCCCCTTATCTGCATCGTGGGATAAGGTTGGTAGCAATATTTTATATCCTGAGGCCACAAAGAGTTATATAGATATCCTGTTTGATAGAATAGGGGATATTGACTTAAAGGAAGAATTTATACTTGTAGATACTGCCCATGGTGCAACATGTAATGCAGCTGTTTACGCCCTTCAAAAAGGGGGGGCAAGGGTAAACGCCCTATTCGGGTATCCTGATGGATGGTGGATAAACAACAAATGTGGTGCTACCCATCCAGAAGTAGTGGCCAAGGAAACAGTTAATCTTGGAGCTGCATATGGTTTTACTTTCGACGGTGATGGAGATAGAGTCTTTATGGTGATGTCAGATGGCATGGTACTAACAGGTGATCACCTACTTGCTGTATTGGCATATTACCTTAAGGAAAAGGGCCTTTTGGGGCAGTATGTTGTATCTACAATAATGGCCAACCTTGGTTTGGAAGCCTTTTTACGTGATATGGGTATCACTCTAATAAGAACACCAGTAGGCGATAAGTACGTGTATGACGAGATGAAAAAAACAGGTGCAATACTAGGTGGTGAATCGTCAGGACACATTATTCTTATGCCTGTTAACAACACTGGAGATGGCATTGGCATAATGCTTTATATACTGCATGCTATATACAGTGATGGTCTGGATATCGAGGAAGTTTTGCGAAACTTTACCCTTTATCCTTCAAGGATGTATAACCTTAAAACTAAATACAAACATGAATTGGCCAATCATCCTAAAGTCAAGGAAATAGTGAATAAATATACAACAGAATATGACGGTATAGCCCGTATTATCGTTAGGCCATCTGGTACCGAGCATGTTTTAAGAATATCAGTAGAAGCACAAAATAACGAATTAGTGGTAAAATTATTAGAAACTATAGTTAGTGAAATACAAGATGTGGAAAATTCACTAAGGAGTTGATAATATGTGCGGAATAGTTGGATATATAGGCACAGATAAAAAGGTTCCTGTTATTATCGACGCATTAAAAAGATTAGAATATCGTGGTTATGATTCCAGTGGTATAGCTCTACTTATGGAAGATGGTAGTGTAGTTATTGAAAAGAAAAAAGGTCCGATATCTGTCTTAGAATCGGAGCTGACAGATATCTGGAATAGCGATAAGGTATTACTAGGAATAGCACATACAAGATGGGCTACCCACGGTGAACCTAATGACACAAATGCCCACCCACATACTGACTGTACTGGAAGGGTCGCTGTCGTACACAATGGTATAATAGAAAATTTCCAACATCTTAAGGATATGCTTATTAAAGAAGGGCATATATTTAAGTCTGATACAGATACCGAGGTCATTGCCCATCTTATAGAAAAATATCTAAAAGAAACAGGAAACCCATTTGAGGCATTTAAAAAGACCATAGATACTCTTGAGGGGGCTTATGCACTTGCTGTGATCATTGCCGATGAAAAAGATAAGATCTTCTTCGTTAGACAACAAAGCCCTATGGTAATAGGTAAATCTGATAAGGGTACTTATATAGCATCTGACATTCCAGCTATTCTGCCATATACCCGCGATATTATGCCACTTGAAGATGGTACATATGGTTATATCGATGGCAAAGAAGTCGTCTTATTCGACAAGGAAGGTAACCGCATACCATTTACTCCTATCAAGATAGACTGGGATATAGAATCAGCAGAGAAAAAAGGCTATCCACACTTCATGCTTAAAGAGATTCATGAGCAACCTCAAACAATACAAGATGCTTTGCGTGGTCGTATAGATATAGCTAAAAGTGAAATAGTAATGCCAGAACTTGATAGTCTTGTTGATAAATTAAAGACTGCGAAGAAAGTATATATTACAGCATGCGGAACAGCATTTCATGCCGGTCTTATCCTGAAATATTTGCTAAAAACATATACTGACCTTTCTGTAGAAGCAGATGTTGGTAGCGAGTTCAGATATATGCCATGGGATCTATCTCGAGACAAAGATGACAGTATTGCTGTTGTTATAAGTCAGTCCGGAGAAACTGCAGATACTATTGCTGCTATGAGACTTATTAAATCTTATGATATTCCCGTTATTGGTATCGTCAATGTAGTCGGATCGACTATATACCGTGAAAGTGATGTTCCTTTGGTTATCAATGCTGGCCCTGAAATAGCAGTTGCCTCTACTAAAGCTTATACCAACCAACTTATTGTTGGTTATCTACTTGCAATGTATATAGCCAAATTGAGAGGTTTCATAGACAAACAGTTTGAACACCAATTTGTATCTGATATGCTGGCACTACCTAACCTTATATCTACGGTTCTCGGTGTTGAAGAAACTGTTAAAGATATAGCACTAAATATCAAAGATTCTAGTAATATCTTCTTTATCGGTAGACTTCTTGACCATCTTATTAATATGGAAGGTTCATTAAAACTAAAAGAGATATCCTATATCCATTCTGAGGCTATTCAAGCAGGTGAACTAAAACACGGACCACTGGCCCTTATATCAGAGGGTACTCCAGTAATAGCTACTGTGCTTCAAGATAGGGTAAAGGAAAAACAAATTTCCAACATCATAGAGGTTAGAGCACGAAAGGCAAAAACCATAGTTCTAGGATACAGAGACGATATAGAAGCTCAATCTGTAGCCGATATGTTTATAGGGCTACCTCGCATTGACTCTCTTTTTGCTCCTATTGCTGGAATCATTCCACTACAACTTCTTGCATATCATGTAGCTGTTATGCGTGGTAACAATGTTGATAAACCACGAAATCTTGCAAAGTCTGTAACTGTTGAATAGGAGGTGATAGTATGGGTACTTATTATGTAACAACGCCAATTTATTATGTAAACAGTAAACCGCACATTGGAAGTGCCTACACGACCATTCTTGCTGATACACTGGCAAGATATCACAGGCTCATCGGCGATGATACACTGTTTCTAACAGGAACCGATGAGCACGGTGTTAACATAATGCGCACAGCAGAAAAATTAGGTAAACACCCTAAGGAATTCTGCGATGAGGTATCTGCCGTCTTCCGCAAGGTCTTTGATACATACAACATTAGTTATGATAGGTTTATTCGTACAACCGATGAAGATCATGAAAAAGTTGTGCAGCATGTTTTTAAGACCATGTATGAAAAGGGTGACATATACAAGGGAGAATATAGAGGTTTTTACTGCCCGAAATGTGAAACATTCTATAGCCCCGATGAACTGGTAGATGGTAAATATTGTCCCATACATGGCATAGAGGTAGAAGAAGTTGCAGAGGAAACCTATTTCTTCAAATGGAGCAAGTATCAAGATGCACTCATAAAGTGGTATGAGGAGAAAAAGGCCATTGTACCAGAAAGTAGGTATAACGAGATTTATACCTTCGTAAAAAATGGCCTAAAAGATGTCTCCGTAACCCGTATAACTGTACCTTGGGGTATTACAGTACCTATCGATCCTAAGCATACCGTATATGTATGGTTTGATGCTCTTATTAACTATATTACCGGTGCAGGATATCCATTTGATATGGATAAATTCAACAAGTATTGGCCTCATGTAAGACATATATTAGGTAAGGATATTCTCAGGCATCATGCCGCCATGTGGCCTGCAATGCTTATGTCTCTTGGAATAGAACCTCCCCATAAACTGATAGTCCATGGTTGGTGGATGATGGGTGGCAAGAAGATGTCTAAGAGTGGAGGCAACATTGCAGATCCTCTAGAGCTCGTTAAGGAGGTATCTCAGGTTGCCGGTATATCTGAGCCATTTGCCGTCGATGTTATCAGGTACTTCGTTATTATTGACGGTCCACAGAAAGATGACAAGGAGTTTTCTATGGAACTCTTATTCAAGAGATACAACTCAGATCTTGTTAACGACTATGGTAATCTCATCTACCGTATTGTTGGGTTTGCCAAAAAGAAAGGCATAAGTGAAGTATCACCTGTATTTGATGGAGAATATAAAGATAAACTGGTTGATATATTCAACGATTACTTCGACAGGTATAGAAAGGCTTTCGACGAGGATGATTCTGCCGAAGCTTTAAGACAAGCATCGGAATTTGTTAAAGCCCTCAATAAATATGTAGATGAAACAAAGCCTTGGAGTGCTGAGCCCGATGTTAGGGATACAATTATCTATTATGTGCTTGATGGTATCAGATTGGCTTCTTTGATGCTCATGCCATTTATTCCTACGGTTGCAACTCATGTACTCGAGTTAATCGGTGCTTCTGAAGCAGGCGACTGGCTAGATGCCCTCCAAGTTGGCAAACTTCCAAGACCTGTATCTATTCCAGTAGATATGAAGCCCTTATTCCCTCGCGTTGATGTAAATAAATATCTCAAGGAAATAGAAAAGGCAGAGAAGAAAGAGGAAAAGAAAAAGGAGGAGAAAAAAGTGGAAGAAAATAAGGTGGACATTATAGAATACGATGACTTTGCTAAAATAGACCTCAGAGTGGGTAAGATTGTTGAGGCAGACAAACATCCCAATGCAGATAAGCTTCTTCTTCTTAAAGTTGATCTTGGTGAGGGGCAACCTCGTACTATACTTGCGGGCATAGCCGCATGGTATAAACCAGAGGAGCTTGTAGGTAAGGAAATTATTGTTGTTGCAAACCTGAAACCTCGCAAAATGAGGGGAATTTTCTCTGAAGGTATGCTTCTTGCGGCTACTGATAGTAGTGGCAAGCCTGTACTTCTGACCCCAAGTGAATACGTGGAGCCGGGTGCAAAGGTGAAATAAAGATGAAACTATACGATACCCATGCCCATCTTCAAGATGATATTTTCAATAATGATAGGGCAGAGGTAATAAAACGAGCTAAGAGTGCCCTCTCAGGTATAGTGATTCCCTCATACGACAGGGAATCATCTGAGAGGGCACTTGCCTTTTTAGAGGATCCCTTCTTCAAGGTAACTGTAGGAGTACATCCTCATTATGCTGCAGAGCATAAAGATCTGAGTTTCCTAGATGCTCTATATGAAAAAGCTCATGGCATTGGTGAAATAGGACTTGATTATTACAGAAATATATCACCTAAAAAAGATCAAAAAGATGTATTTTATAATCAATTGTTGTTCGCTGTGGAACACAAAAAATTTATTATCATTCATGAAAGAGAGGCGTTTGACGACCTATGGGATATTATTCAAGGAGTAAGACCCCAAGTTCCCGTAATATTCCATTGTTTCTCACATGGTGAAGAAGAGATAGAAAAAATACTAAAAGTTGACAACTACATTCCTGCATTTTGCGGGAATTTGACATATAAGAAAGCAGATAATCTTAGAAAGGCTTTAAAGATTGCCTACAGATACAGTAAGTTTTTCTTAGAAACAGATTCTCCGTGGTTATCTCCCATTCCACTAAGAGGCAAACGTAATGAGCCGCGTAATGTATTTTATATATACGAATTTGCCTCAAAGTTTCTTGGTATAGGCATGGATAAAATCTCCCAAATCACCACACGGTGGTGGGAGTTTATATTTGGAGGTGATAGCAGTGCCAGGCAAGAAAACTTATGATGTTGTTGTGGATTTCGACAGGTGTAAAGCCTGTGGAATCTGCATCAATGTGTGTCCAACAAAGGTATTTGATAAAAGAAATGATTTTAAGGCTTATCCCGCACATCCTGAAAAGTGCGTGGGATGTCTCATGTGCGTTTACTCTTGCCCTGATTTTGCCATAAAAATCTATGAAGTTGTAGAAGAGGAGGCGGTATAAATGGAACTTGTATTTGGTAATCATGCAGCTGCTAAAGGTGCTATTGACGCAGGATTAAAATTTTATGCCGGTTATCCTATCACACCCTCCTCTGAAATAGCAGAAGAGCTATCTGTTGAACTACCCAAAGTTGGTGGTATTTTCATTCAAATGGAGGATGAAATAGGTAGTATTAACGCCTGTATAGGTGCCGCATATGCTGATAAAGTGTCACTTACTGCAACATCTGGTCCAGGATTTGCACTAATGCAGGAAGGTCTTGGCCTAGCATCTATGGCAGAGCTTCCTGTTGTTATAATCGATGTTATGCGTGGTGGTCCAAGCACAGGTTTAGCCACACTGGTTGGTGAAGGTGATCTTCTCATGGCAATATGGGGAACACATGGCGACCATCCTGTTATCGTGGTATCACCAGGAAATGTTAAAGAATTTTACATCTATACTCAGAAGGCTTTAGTATGGGCTGAAACACATAGAATACCCGTTGTAGTACTTGCTGATGAGGTTATAGGACACTCATATCAATGGATTGATGAGTGGCCTGAACCTATTAAGATACCAGAGCGAACTAAAGAAAGAGTACTGGAAATCTTCGAGAATCCTGATGATTATCTGCCATTTGCTACAGACGAAGAGGGACATATTGTACCTTTACCCCCTATTGACTCAGGGATTAAATGGCACATGACAGGTTCTGCCCATGATGTTGACGGATTCCCAACCATCATGCCTGAAAAGGTTAAAAGACTTATCGAGAGATTATGGAACAAAGTAGGAGATATTCGCGATGAACTTATTGACTACGAATACCTTGGTGACGGTGATGCAGATATCCTTCTTATGTCGTTTGCATCTATGGGAATGTCTGCTAAACAAGCATACCTTGAGCTAAAAGAGGAAGGCTATAAAGTTGCCTTGTTTAGACCAAGAGTTCTCTGGCCATTTCCTGGAGATGAACTGGCAGAGATTATCAAGAAAAACGGCATTAAAAAAATTATTATTCCTGAACTCAACGCAGGTCAGCTGATGTTGCTTACCAAAGCATTCCTTGCCGATAAAGGTGTTAATGTACAGTATGTTGGTATTAACCATCAATACGGAGAAATGATTTCTCCCGATGAAATCAAGGAGGCGGTCTACAATGGTTAAAAAGCCCCTACCTTATACCTATACTGAAGAAAAGTGGATTAGAGATAGATATCTACCCCACCAGTGGTGCCCAGGTTGTGGTATAGGAACCATTCTCAAAGCAGTTATCGATGCTATGGATGATTTGGGATGGGAGCCTGAAGATGTAGCGTTTGTCAGCGGTATTGGTTGTACTGGTCGTTCTTCAGGTTATGTTAACGCCCATACCTTTCATACAATTCATGGACGTGCAATACCTGTAGCTACAGGTATCAAACTATCCCATCCAGAGCTTCATGTAGTTACTATGCTTGGTGATGGTGATGGAATAGCCATAGGAGGTAACCACTTTATTCATGCAGCCAAGAGGAATATTGGTATTACAGCTATTATAGTAGATAATTCTATTTATGGTATGACAGGCGGTCAAGTATCTCCTACAACACCAGAAAACATGAAGAGTACAACATCGATATACGGTGCACTCGAACCGCCCATGGATCCTATTTCACTGGCACTTGGTGCAGGTGCCACGTTTGTAGCCAGAGCTGCAACATGGAACCCAGTTCACATGCGCCAAATTGTAAAGAAAGCCCTCGAACATGATGGGTTTGCCGTTGTGGACATTAAATCCCAGTGTCCAACGTATTTCGGAAGATATAACGGAATCTCTGATCCCGTTGAACTTCTCAATTGGTATAAAGAACATACATATATCATGAAAGATCCCTCTGATATTCGAGAAGGTAAATTACCTCTTGGTATATTCCGTGATAACAAAAGCAAAGTAGAACTTTCCAAGAAATACAGACAACTATTCGAGCACCTTAGGAAAGAAGGTGAAAACAATGGATAAGATCAGAAGGGAACTATTCATTGTCGGTATTGGTGGGCAGGGAGTAAAACTTCTCTCTATTTTACTTGCTAAAGCCTATATGAAGAAGGGATGGTATGCCCTCCAGTCTTCAGTATATGATTCAGCTCCAAGAGGAGGACTTACCCGCTCTGAGGTTGTCGTTACCAACTATGAATATTGGTACCCTAAAACACGTAAACCTGATATAAGCATTTTCTTTGAAGGAAAATATTTTGAATGGTACCTACGAAACATAAAAGGGTCTATCATAGTAATAGACAGCACTCAAAAAGATAAAGTTGAAGCCGTACTATCAAAACTTGACAATAGGGAAGATTATGATGTAAGATATCATCCTTTCATAGAAATAACAAGGGACGAACTAGGACATCCTAAAGGACTCAACATATACACGCTAGGCTATGTGGCAGCATTTATCGGTGATTTGGATAGGGAAACACTTATAAGAACGATTGATGAGAGATTGGGAAATAGAAGTAGAGAGGCCAATATGCAGGCCCTAGAACAGGGCTATCAGGCAGGTCTAAAACTAAGAATGGAGGTGAAGGGGATATGATTCTCTTCAAAGCAGATTTAGCAATTGTAGATGTTAGAGGCAGAGAGGTTATAGATTCCCGTGGCAACCCTACTGTGGAAGCAGAGGTTGTACTTGAAGATGGAACAATTGGTGTTGGTATTGTTCCATCTGGTGCATCTACAGGTAAAAACGAGGCACTTGAGCTTCGTGATGGTGATGAACGCTTTGGTGGTAAGGGCGTGCTTCGCGCTGTCAGGCATATCAATGAAGATATTGCCGAACACATTATTGGCATGAATGTCTTTAATCAGCGTGCCATAGATCTTGCCATGCTGGAACTCGATGGAACCAAACAGAAGAGCAAACTTGGAGCCAATGCGATTCTCGCCGTATCCTTGGCTGTAGCACATGCTGCAGCTAATGCACTGGGTATACCACTGTATAAGTATCTTGGTGGTGTCAATGCCTTTGTACTACCTGTTCCATTTATGAATGTTATCAATGGTGGTAAGCACGCCGATAACAACCTAGACATGCAAGAGTTCATGATTGTTCCCGCTGGGGCTCCATCATTCAGAGAAGCTCTCAGATGGGGTGTTGAGGTTTATCAGTCTTTGAAGTCCCTTCTCAAGTCTAAAGGACTTTCTGTGGCAGTGGGAGACGAGGGCGGATTTGCACCTAACCTTGAAACCCACGAAGAGGCCCTTGATTTGCTCGTAGAGGCTATTGAGAAAGCTGGCTATCGTCCCGGTGAAGATGTATTCCTTGCCATGGACCCAGCAGCCAGTGAATTCTATAAAGATGGTATCTATACTGTTGGGGGAGAAAAGTTAACAGCTAGAGATCTCGTAGGCCTTTACAAAGAGTTTGTTGATAAATATCCTATCATATCCATTGAAGATGGTATGGCAGAAGATGACCTTGAAGGTTGGAAGATACTTACAGAAGAACTAGGTTGGAAGATTCAACTCGTTGGAGATGACATCTTTGTTACCAACAAAGATATTTTCTATGAAAAGGGTATATCTCAGGATATAGCCAACGCTATTCTGATTAAGGTTAATCAGATAGGTTCTCTTACAGAGACACTCGATGTTATGCATATGGCAAAGAGAAATGGTTACAAAGCACAGGTTTCTCACCGTAGTGGAGAAACTGAGGATACTACCATTGCACACCTTGCAGTAGCTACAGGTTGCGGTCAGATTAAGACCGGTGCACCAGCTAGATCTGAACGTGTCGCCAAATACAATGAGCTTCTTCGTATAGAAGAAGACCTTGGTGAAGGAGCTGTATTCTTAGGTTTGAAGGGTATCCTCGGAGACAAGTAAATTAGTTTTGCGCTAATAATGGGGGTGGGGTAGACCCCACCCCTTATTTATACGAAGGGAGGGTTTACCGTGGGAAAGTTTCTCATGAATGAAGAAGTAGATATATTATCTGGTCTCTCAACAGATGCCTATTTTCTTAGAACAGAAGAGGTCCTTGATGGTTTAAAACACTATCCACAAGTGGCAATGGAGTTACATACTAAATCATTTCCATCTAAAGATTACGGCTTTGGTATTGTTGCAGGTTTATGGGAGATTGTTAAGCTTCTTGAGGGATTTCCTGTGGATATATATATGATTCCAGAGGGTAGTGTGTTTTTCCCCGGTGAACCCGTGATGTATATCGTTGGAAATTATAGGAACTTCTTGAGGTATGAAACAGCTATCATCGGTTTTGTATCTTCCATGAGCGCCATAGCCACTAAAGCTGCCCGTATCAAGCTTGCTGCGGAAAACAAACCTGTTTTTTCCTTTGGAACAAGAAGGGTACATCCCGCTATTGCACCAGCAGTGGAATATGCATCCTATATAGGTGGAGTTGATGGAGTTAGCAATGTTTCGGGAGCTAGAAAAATTGGTATTAAAGCTATAGGAACAATGCCACATGCACTTATACTCGTCATGTCTGATCCTATAGAAGCTTTTATAGCATTTGATAAGTTTGTAGATCCTTCTGTACCCCGTATAGCTCTTGTAGATACATATGGTTATCCATTGAAAGAAACAGTAGAGGCCGCTAAAGTACTAAAAGATAAGCTGTATGGTGTTCGTATTGATACAAAAGACTTTATACACATTATTGATATCATTCGCTGGGAATTAAAAAGATTAGGCTATGACAATGTAAAGATCACGCTTAGTGGTGGGCTAGACGAGTTTACTGTAAACAAATACAAAGATTTAATTGATTCTTTTGGTGTAGGTACCCGTCTTGCTTCTGCCCGGGTGTTTGATTTTGCATTAAAAATAGTTGAAGTCAATGGTCAACCCAAGGCAAAGGTTAGCAATTACCCAGGGCAAAAAAGAATATATAGGAGAGTAGGGGCAGGACATATTGAAGACATTGTGAAATTGGCATCTTCCCAACCACCTCAGGAATATAAACCCCTTATGAAGCAAGTCATGAAAAAGGGTATTATTATAGAAAATATACCAACGCCCCAAGACATTAGAGAGCATGTTAAAAAGGAACTTGAGAATCTTCCCTTTACGTATAAGGCCCTTGAGTTCTCAGAAAAATATCCTGTGATATTTGAACCCTAAGCTCCGATATGTGCTTTATATTCTTCAAGATGTTCTCGGGCTCCCATAATAAGCAGCCTGTCTCCTTGTTTAAAAGTCTCATCAGGTGATGGAACCGGTATAAAATTGTTGTTTCGTATGATACCTACTAAGGTTAATCTATGAAACTCTCTTAAGCCGGATTCTCTTACTTTCTTACCTATAAGGGACTTCGGTACATATATGATAGACAGATACACACCTTCAAGCCCCATCACTTTACCCTCAAGCACCTGAAGAGCACTGCTACTACCTGATTCCTCTTCAGGTAGAACTATCTGTTTTTCACGGGTTTTAGCCTGAGTATACCTCAGACCTATTTTCATAAGAACCTTCATATGAGGAGCATTCAGCGCTTTAACAGCAAAATCCATAGCTCCAACATCCATACTATGGAATACAGCCATCAGGGAAGAGGCGAGGTCATCTCCTGTTGCTATCGTAGCAAGCATAGGCGGTCTACTAACTAAAGAGCGCAAAGCTTCTAAGCCAGTTTCATCAACAATATTCATGCTAGCGGCAAGTTTAGCATAGTTCTTGGCAGCATTGACTTTAGTCTCATCTCTATCAATAGCAATAACATCATATCCCAAATCATATGCCTTTTTTACAAAGTTAAACCCAAATCGTCCCAGTCCGATACTAAGAACAGTACCTGATGTGTCAAGATCAACAAACTTTCTAACAAATGCATCGATAGCTGTGCTAGATGCGGCGAGTAGAAGCTTATCTCCTTCCTGAATTTCTTCATCGGCGGATGGAATAACAATGAGTTGTCCTTGACGTCTAATACCAATAAGGGTCATTTGAAAATCTTCTCGAAGTCGCGAATGCCTAACAGCAACATTCCACAGTTTAGGTGGGGCATCTATTTCCAGTATAAACATGTCTATATATGTGCCTTGGAGGTCATGAATAATGGCCTTTCCACCAAGCAGCTTAACATACGCCATAGCAACACCGGCATCTTTTTCTGGAGATATGATATTGTCAACTCCCATCTTCTCAAGTATTCGGATGTGTTCTTCATCGGAAGCCTTAGCAATAATAGTGGATACACCAACTTCTTCAAGTTCCAGTACAGATATAGCAGAGGCTGATATATCTGTACCTATAGCAACAACACCCACATCAGCATTTTCTGCACCAAGCTTTCTCAAAATCTGTTTGCCATCTGTCTTTATATCTGCAACAGCATATACACTAAGAAAATCTTGTATATTTTCAATATTTTTAGGATTGTGGTCTATAGCTATAACATCGTGACCAAGATTAGCGGCCTTTTTAGCAAACATAGATCCAAATCGTCCGAGACCAATAACAACAACTGTTTTCTTTGCCATATCATATACCTCCTTTATAACAATGACATTATATAAAATTACAAGGTAAGTTCAAGGGGTAGATGGCTCATATAGACAAATGTCACAATAGGCACATTTTGTGACATTTTATGATATGATACTACTGCCACGGAAATAATCTTATTGGGGAGGCAATGCCTATGAAGATTACAGAGGATATTTTGAAAGAACCTGACGCCCTGATTGATGCATTTGCCGATTGGCTATATTTACATAAGGCAAACTCGCCATCATCCGTTCAATGGAAACGCTATATCATTCGCAAAATGCTAATAGATATTATGGACGGAGACCCAAGAAACTACACAAGACTACTTCCTTTTATAAGGTCTCTTGAGGTTGATACCCAAAAAACATATATGTATGTTATTAGACAGTTTTATCAGTGGCTTGCCAGTGCATTTCGTGAAGCTGGTAATCTACAGCTGTACGATGAGTTTACAGAGTTTGCCGAAGATATACGAGTACCCCGTGGAAGTAAGCGTCCACAGTGGTTAACTATCGAGGAAGCACAAAAACTATTAGAAACTGCCAAGGAAGAAAGAGATCCAAGAAAATATGCTGTCATTAAGTTTATGCTCTCTACCGGTCTCCGTGTATCAGAATTTGTATCTATGGAACTGACAGATTTTAAGAAAGATGGTCACTCCTATCTACTGAGAATACGGGGAAAAGGTAATAAAGAACGTATCCTCCGAATATCGGAGGATTTGTATAAACTCCTTGTAGACAGTGGCTGGTTTAATAAAAAGGTTCATAGGCGAACTATTCATCGATGGATATCTGACATTGGCAAAAAAATTGGCATAGATGTGCATCCCCACACACTTAGACATACGTTTGCCCATACACTCCTTGAACGAGGTGAATCATTAGCTATGATTCAAGCACTGCTGGGACACTCCTCTATTTCTACCACAGGAAGGTACGTGAGGGAAAGTTCTGCAGAGGTTATGTTAGGGAGAGATTGGTAAAAATAAAGGCCCCCATGAATATGGGGGCTGTTGTTTGTTATCACAAAAAAATTACGGACAAACCGTTGTAGTTGCGTTAGTTGTTGGGTCTATGAATATCAACTGGTAAGTTTCACCACTTGTAGAGGTATACTGAATTTCATTTGTATCTGTTGGGTTTGTATTAATAACCACAAATTGTTTACCAGAGAATGGATCCACAGGTCTCTTATCAAAGTATTTTGGATTGTCAAGCAAACTATCCACAATTTGATAACTTGCCGTCAATGGATAAGTATAACTAGGAGAATTGGTAGCCCTATAAACCTCAATAGCCATCCTCAAATTAGAAATTGTAGAACAATAGGCCTTTACCTTGGCCTGTTGAATACCCTCAAAGTATCTGGGAATAGCTACAGCAAGTAGAATACCCAAGATAATGATAACTACTAAGAGTTCAATGAGTGTAAAACCTCTTTCTCTTCTCATAATGCAAGACCTCCTTTCATATTTATGCAATGTGGTAATATTCTACCACTTTTAGAACCATTCTATCAAAACCATTTAGAAACCCGTACTTGTTTTTTACCTGTACCCTTAGCCGCTGCTCTCTCGGGCCACAGGTTGACATAATGTTTAAGCCCATTTGCGAGCTGTTTAATAAATTCATTTTCGGGCTTCCATTTCTTTATACTATCATCGGTTTCCTCTTCTACAATTTTACGTCCCTCTGGTGTCAGGGGTGCTCTTCGTAGGGTTAACAGCCCTGCCACAATTGGAGCACCGAATATCCATGACCACATAAGATAAGGATACACAGTTGTCCCCCTCAGTGCCAAAAATGGTATCCAACCTACAAGAACAACAACCCATGCTATAGCCGAAATAACATTAATCCTCCTTTCGGCTTCAAAGTCATAATAGTCTTTAACAGCACTTCGAAGGATGCTGAAAAACTTTGCCTCTATCTCTTTGAGATCTTCTACTAACACTTTTATTTCTTTCTTATCTTTTGCCCGTTCCATACCAAAAGCTTGAAGGATAATTCGGTCATACACTGGGATATCTTCCATAAGTCTCTCATGATCTACAACAATCTTATCGCCTTGGTCCTGTAATATGCCTCGTTTCATCATATCTTCAAGAGCAAACGCCATAAGCGTTATATCATCTTCTCTTACAACAAGATAACGTTTTTCCGTACGAGAAACATGACTTTTCTCCATTAACATCCCCCCTACTTTATGTCCCATACATTATCGGCAATATCTGTAACATACGGCAATGTAATACCAAATGAAACTGAATAGCCCTGGCCAGAATATTTTATCGAAGGAGCATTAGATATCTCACTCCACTTTTCTTGAGATTCTACTGTGTTAATGATGCTTAATATACGAGAATATTTATCGGTGGAAAATGATGTATCCAGCCTAACAATCTCATACTTGTCTGTTACCTTTTCAACATTAGATACCTTAAGAGAATAGGCAATAGAATTAGTATCTAGGGCACCTGTTATGTCATCAATGTATTGTTTGGCTTCCTTTTGGAGAAGAAGTTTTTCGTTCAATCTTTCGAAGAAAGCTTGCAATTTAGGAATAGAAGCTTTTTTTGATTGAAGTTCACCAATTCGTGTTGTTAACGTGGTAATCTGCTTGTCTTTAGCTTGAATATCCTTCTCTACCTCTCTAATCTGCCAATATAAATACCCTTGTACAGATAGAACAGCAACCACTACCAAAATAACAAGTATCCATAATATTCTTTCAACTTTTCTCATTTTAAACTCACTCCTATATTTAAGAGAAAGACATTGGTCTTTTTATCAGCTGTTTTGCTAGTAGAGTATACAATAACCCTTTGAAATAAATTGGAAGATTTAAAGGCGGAAAGAGCTCTAAGCATATCTTCCTCCTGATAAAACTTTACTGTTACCTGTAGCATAGAAGATGTACCATTTATCGAAATTAATGTTCCCCTATTTCCAAAGATAAGTCTACCTAGTTCTACATAATATTGCCAGTATCGATGTGGGTTATTTTCTATGAAGGCCAATTTGCCTAATGCTTCTCTTTGTTTTAGCAAGCGATTGTATTCTTCTTCATAAGGTAGAAGCTTAGAGATCTCCTCATTCAGAATCATTAACTGCCTCTGCTTTGTTTCTTGCTCCAATTTCAAAGCTAACAGATTTTGATAGGTTAAATTTATACTACCTAAGCCAAATAGTATAGTAGCAATTAAGACTATTGTAGTATAAAACACCCTTCTAGCAACCCTCTGCTCTTCTTTGTAGAGCTCAGGAACAAACACATACATAGGATGGCCTGACACACCAAGATTCCATGCCGCCCTAAGAACAGCTTCATGAGTGTCCTCAGCAGCGATAGACATAAGACTGCTAAAAGACTCGATTTCATAGGAGGAATATCGTCTAAGGGCTTCAATGATGGTAGGATCATCTCTAGTTATAGATGCTACAAACACTTTAACAGGGTTGGGAAAGTTTCGAATAATCGCTTCATCAATGTTAGATAGAAAATCTGTAATGTCTCTTTCAGAAAATCCAACATCGGTTATCATATCCCTATGGCCTATATTGATGTTTCTTCCATATATAGGCTTACCATTCTTATAAAATATTAGGTCAGACTGATTGTCACCAACAAATACCACTCCAAAATCCTTTTCCTCTGATAAGTCTTTTACAAGCTCTGCAACCACACCAACAAGTACTACAGCTGCAAACAGTTTGACCCCAGATTCTTTTTTTACCTCCGTGTAAATCTCATTAAGATGCTCCTTTTTTATTCCTATAGCCAGTACACGAACATAGTCATTTGTTTCGTCTATAATTTCCCAATTAATATCTGGTGTACCTCCAGCTATTGCAGCATAACTAAGGTATTCTGTTACTATAGCCTCTTCTAATTCTTTCCTTTTCATCTTTGGAAAAGACATATAGCGAATAATCGTGTCCTGAGGCTTTAGCAGATATACTCCCTGTTTACGAAAAGAGTATATATATGAATGCCTGTCTGATATAGAAATACGATTGTTTCTACCCTTCACTGTCTATCAACTCCTATTAAACAACCTGGATAAACTTCGTTTTTAACAGTTTGACTAACACCTAGCTTATATGAAAACACTTTACCATTTGTCCTAATAGGACAATATCTAATAATGTCTGTGCTAACATTGCCACTACAGTTACTTGTAGTTTCTATATAGATTTCATGGCTTGTATATGGGTCAGTCAAATGAATATCAAGTAGAGTTTCTATAGAAGCGGTAGAAATATTATCTGGATAGGCTCTACTAACAATATCTTTTTCCTTTTCTATTTCAAGATATGTTCTGATAGCGCGTAAAAATCCACAGTATGTTGACGGTTTACTTTCATGAAATATAGGAGTAAATCTTGGAACAATAGCAAGCAACAAAACACCTAAAATAACTAACACTACTAATAACTCAATAAGCGTATAACCTTGTTGCATAACCTATTTCCCCTTTACGATTGATGTCATGCTGAATATTGGTAGATACATTGCAAGCAAGATTACAAGC
>JAADFF010000051.1 GCA_013153035.1 Dictyoglomota bacterium
GGGATATACATATTTTTTATTATCATGGCAGTGATAAATATGGCAAATGTTCCCAGTAGCAGTACTGTACCTGTTGTGCCTGATATAAAGAGCAAGGAAGCTATACGTCTGTCTGCCATAAAGAAACCCAAAATTCCAAAAAACACACCGAGTATGATAAACCATCTACCTAGTCCTTTACTTCTGAGTTTGATGGCGGGAGGAATATCCATTGTATTCTTTAATGCTGTCATGCTACTGAGAATAGTTGTAAGGAACATGGGGATAAGGACCTCGTGTTTTCCAACTTTGATAGGGTATACATGTTTTTCTACATATGCCTGAAATTCTTCGGGAAGCAAAATAGAGGCCTTATCCATCTGGTTGGCTATCTCTATAGCGCTTTTCTGCCTAAATAGGTCTGTCAGCTTATGCTTGACCTTAGTGGTTGCTGCCTTTTTCATGTGTTTTAGAACAATCCTCTCATGGGGAGGTAGCCTTCCTTCATCTTTGTCTGTGATATAAAATCCTACAGGCTTGCCGTCTTCTACTGCCGGTATAAGGTATTCTTTCTGCACTAGTGAAAGAAAAATACCTTTAAAGGCATTCTCCCCCTTTTCTACATACCTGATGATATCCCCTACGCTGCTACCATCTGCTATTAGGGCAGGGTAGTTGTAGGGATTTCTCCCCTGTAGAGCCATATCAAGGTCGTCTTTGGTAAAGAAAAATGAGCGATAAACTTCGTTGCTGGGCATATCCATGCTCGCTGGGGTTTTTCTAAGTCTGTCTACATAGTATGTTTCAATATGTCTTTGTCTTATGTATATAAGTAGTAGGCCAAGGAATATCAAAAGACCGCCACCTATTAGTAAACTTGTTCCTGCAAATGCCATGTTGAGCTTGAGCCTATACCGTCTGTAAAACTCATTACCTTTTTTATATATCTCATATGATGCCATGAACATGTCGTCTCTATCGCCGGCAATGTCGCTAAAATATATGCTTATATGTTTGCCGGTAGTTAGACTTCTGGGGTAAACAGCATCTATAATGTGGATGAGCTTCACAGGTACATGTTTTTCTATCCACAGTGTTCCTTCTGAATATACTTTTTCTTTTCCCCATACGCTTGGTGGGATATACAATGTACCCCCTGCAAAATATCTGTTTATACTTATGCATGGTAGGGTGCTACTGCTTTCGTATGCGGGAAGTTCTCTACATGAATTTATGGAACTTGGCAGCATGAAACCCAGCATAAAGTTTTTCATATATACACCCTCTGTTTGCCCTAAACTGGGAACACGGATATATGTGCGAGCAAAGTCTTTGCCTACACTGGTAATGCCAGATACTCGGTAGTGTATTAGTATCTGTAGATGCTCTTTATTGGGTATGTCTATGGTGTAGTTGCCCTTTTCTCCAGATACAGGTAAAGAGGGGCCTTGGGCTTTGGTAAATATATCCCATATCTTCCTCAGTGGTGTGTTTTCTGTGATGTTAAATGAAACTTGCTGTGCTGCGAAGTCTGTATATGTTATCCCCTTTCCTGCCAAGTGATATGGCATTTGAGAGGTGGGAGCATGTCCTCTGGGGAACGTGTATTCTCGATAGTCGTATATGTCTGCACTGCCATCGGCATTGGCCTTAATGATGTATATGCCCTGATTTAG
Organism: Dictyoglomota bacterium; assembly: GCA_013153035.1. GTDB lineage: Bacteria > Coprothermobacterota > Coprothermobacteria > Coprothermobacterales > JAADFF01 > JAADFF01. The sequence goes on from JAADFF010000051.1 coordinate 1,656, forward strand.
GTAGTATGGAGACTTGGGCAGATGGAGAAAAGAGATAATGCCAAGGACAAGAAGCATTGCCCCGATTAGTAGCCAGCCAATTATTGGTGAGATTTTTGGATTTAAACGAACCATGCCATTCCCAACGAGTATGGGCCACCGTGTATTGTAGTGGTGGGTCTACTTTTTCGTAGCTGATATGGTATTCCACTTTCATCAAGCCATTCTTGCATGGCAATATCCCACTCTGTGGGAATGCCATATACAAACTGAAGGGGAAAGAAGTCGGTGTTAGGTGGTTCTTTTTTCAGCAGGTCGGCAAAGAATTTCATAATACGTTTTTTGCCACCTCTAATTTTTCCCACAGAATATATCTCTCCGCTATCGTCTATAGATAGGGCAGGTTTGATTTTTAGCATGTTTCCAACCATATAGCTGGCTTTACCTATGCGTCCGCCTTTGCGAAGATATTCAAGAGATTCCAGAACAAAGTAAAACTTTAGGCGATTCCTCAGCACTTCTAAATAATCTGTGATGTGTTCAACATTGACATCACCTTTGGCTATGTCTGTAAATGCCTTGAGCGTTAAGGTTGCCTGACCTGTAGATATACTCCTTGAGTCGAATATTATGAGACGGGGACCTATTTCCTCTCTCGCTTTCATGGCATTAAGATATGTACCGCTCATCTTGGAGGACATGACAATATACACTACATAATCATATGTCTTTAACATGTCTTCGGCTGCGGCTATGATTTCTTCTGGTTTTATCTGTACACTGACAAATTTTCCATCGGGTTCCTTTTGCATCTCTTCATAAAAGGCCAGTATATTAATATCTGCAGTATCTCTTATATGGGTGCCAGAGGGGAATACAATCTCAACTGGCATCCATCGTATATCTAAAAGTGATATTTCATCGGACATAATATCTGCACCAGAATCTGCCATAAATCCTATTTTCATATCTATATCCCTCCCGCTCACTTGTGATAAAACCCTAATATTAGATACGCTGTATGACCGCTATGTTACAGATTACCAGCCTGTAGAACCTCCGCCGGCACCTCCTCCACCGCCAAACGAAGAGCCTGTAGATGAGCCGCCGGATGATGTGCCGCTGGAATGGGCTTGATGATATGTGCTTTCATATGTGGAAACAAATGAGCGGGAGGCGGAGCCCCAACTGGAGCGATACATATAGTCAGATACCAGCCAATATGTGTACATATGTCTCAGGTCCTCTCTCTGCTTGATAATACCCGATATCTTTAGTGCTTTTATAAGTAAGGTCTCTATGCCTCTCAGTGCTGCAAACATATAATATTTGTCCCAGTTCAGTGTTTCATATGCGGATATCTCCTTCTTGGCTATGCGGGTGAATTCCTTAACCCACTTTTCTACCTTATACCATGCGAGAAATTCTTGCCACCACTTTCCATTTAGCCACCTGCTGGGTAAAGAACCTTTCATAAACAGCCCAATAATAAACATCAGCACAGGTAGTATTAGGGGAATTATGAGCCAAAAAGTTGTGTTGGCAGATATGCCTATGAGGGTAGCGAAGATTTTACCAAATAGGAAATACAGGCCTGCTGCCATCATAAGTCCTAAACCTGTCATAATGAATATCTTGGATATCTTGTCCCACATCTTTATTGATGATGGGGCGTCTTCTGGTACATTGCCCCCCAGTGGGTTGGGTATGTTCCTTGTTTCTTTCATTTTGTTCATAATGCCTAGGCATATGTCTACAAGCACGGGTATAGAGGCACTGACACCGTTGCCGAGGTTGATAGTATTCATATCCCTTTTCAGATATGCCTCAAACTCTTGGGGCAGTAGTATATTTTCTGGGTCTCTTTCATTCATAACAGTGGCAAGGTCTTCATGTTTTCTCCCAAAGAGTTTGCTAAACAGGCCACCTTTGTTTTCTACATCCATGCGGGCTGCCTCTTTGATCTTTTCCAACACAAAAGCCTCATGTTCCTCAAGGGGCTTACTTGAATCTTGGAGTCTGAAACCCAAAAGTTTGTCGCCGTCTGTGATAGGCACAATGTATTCTTTCTGCATAAGGCTAAAGAATATAGCTCGAAATGCGTTACCACCTTTGTTGATGTACATCTTGATATCTTCGGGCTTGATGGTGTCGTTAATGCTGGTAGGTATGTTATATGGGTTTTGACCCTGTAACGCCAGTTTCAAATCTTCTAATGTAAAGAAAAATGAGCGATATACATCATCAGATGGCATATCCATGCCCGGTGGTAGATGTTTCAGTTGATTAAGATAATACTTTTTATATGCCGATATCTTACGGCCACCAGCTACACCTGCAAATAAAAATGCCACTACTGTGCCAATGATGGAAAACCACATGCCCTTTGCCATCTCACCGGGGTTTTGGGAGTGTGCCTCTTGCCATTTTCTGACATCTTCATATGTCTGATCTACCTTCAAAGCAGAGATGGCTTGTTGTGAGAGTATGCTTGGAGGGTATACGGCATCAAGTTCTTGAACGGTGTTAACTGGTAGGTTTTTCGCATCGAACAGCACGAAGTCACAACCCTTGAAATATTTGCCTATGCTACTGGAGCTTCCCTTGACAATGAACCTGTGAACCATGAAACAGGGACATTTATGGTCTTCTTTATCGTATACAATAGCATCTTTGCACACAGGTTTTTCTGGCAGTATGAAAGCTGTATAATACTGGTCTACATTAACATCGCTTTTGCCCAATGTAGGAAGAACATAGTATGTGCGGGCAAAGTCTTTGCCAACGACGGTAACAGCGGGGCTGACCTTGTAGTGTACCAGTATAAGCAGTGTGTTTTCATCGGGTACAGATACCTTAAATTTAGGATTACTTCCTTGTATCTCAAGTTTTTTCAGGTGTGGTTGAATGCTTTGCCACTTTTCCCTGATATCTGTAGGTTTTGTAATGTTTTCAATGGGTGTATCTGCAAGGTATGCCTCAAATAGAGGATAGCTCAGTGTGCGGTTGTATGGTGGAGAGTCTGTATTCAGGTAGTATGGTAGCGTAGTGCTGGGAGGACCGCTCTCAAATGAGTATTCTCTGTAGTCGTATACATCTATACTACCGTCTTTGTTAAGATACACAATCTGCCATGCTGTAGGCATTTCGTAAGAAGCAGCATGAGATATAGGAATAAAAACGAAAGATGAGAGCAAAATACCGATGAAAACAATAACAAACAATTTTTTCATTTCTTTACCCCCCTAACCAAATTGGCAACTTGATATTATTTATTTAGCAAGTAATCTATAAGGTCCCAGATAACGGCTTCCTCTTCTTTACCCCCAATCATGCCCTGCATAGATGCCAGCCTGAACATAACACGGGCCTTGGGTCTGTTTCCAACAAGGTTTTCAAGATGCTCTATGATGTCTTTGAAGATAGACTTAGTAAAAGATGGATCTTTCATGGCAAGATAGCGGATAATCCACTTGTTTTTCTCAGAGTGTTCTATAGTGGCACGAAGAATCTCCTTTATGTCATCCATTTGAAGGACACGATTTTTAAACTCCAGAGAGGCGTATCTAGAGGCTTCTATCATTAGGTCTTCTTTGTCTCTGAATAGCTTGTATATACCGGCTGCAGATATGCCAACCCGCTTTGCCACTTTGCGCATGGATATGCCATCAGGCCCTTCGGTGGCAAGAAGAAGTGCCGTCTCTCTTAACAGAGCTTCTTTGTAATCTTTAAGTGATTTTCTCTTCATTTTTCTTCACCTATATTCATTGTATCAGCGTTACAGCCCACATCGACGCTCTTCGTATCGCTTGGATATACCACAATGTTAATCTCTCTGATATGAGGGTCTTTTTCTCTGATAAAACCTTGAATCTTTTCTTTGATAGCATTTATCTCATATAGTGTTAAGTTGCCATTCATTTTTAGGTCAATATCAACAATGTACCACTTGCCCATTTTACGTACCCTAATACGACTGACTTCTTTAACCTGTTTGCATTGTGATACAGCCTCTTGTATGTGTTCGTATATATCTAGTTCCTCTGGTGGAAGCCCCTCCATGAGTTCATAGACGCTGTCTCTGAAGATTTCAAATGCTGTCTTGATAATAAAAAGAGATAGTAGTATTCCCAATATTGGGTCCAGTATGGCAAACCCTATCTTGTTTAGCCATATGCCAATAAATACCATAGTAGACATGAGTATGTCATTCCGCATATTCATGGCTTCAGATAGCATAGCCTTGGAGTGTTCCTTTTTGCCTACATAGTATTCAAGTAGAAAGAGAAAAGTCTTGATGGCAATAGATAGAGCCATAACAATGAGGGGAAGCAAACTGTCGATAGTGTGATACTCGTGCAGTACAAGTCTCTTGGTGCTTTCTATAAGGAGTGAGACACCGGCATAGAAGATAATGAATGATATAATCTTTGCCCCGATAGTTTCTGCCCTCTCATGTCCGTAGGGATGTTCTTTATCTGGTGGTTTGGAGGCTATATGTATACTGACAAGCATCGTTAGCGATGTTAAAATGTCTGTTGAAGAGTCTATACCATCGGCAAGTACTGCCATGGAGCCAAAGATTATACCAACCGTAATTTTTAGTATGGCAATAAGACCGTTGAGAAAAGTTGCTATGAGTGCAACGGTGCGTTTATTCAAAACATCTCCCTCCCTACATGCTTTGTGTTTCAAGGATAACATACAATTATTAACATGTGGGGGTATAAATATGCCAAGTGTATGGGTATATATGCTATAATTTTCACAAATTATTTAACTTCCGAAAGGGGGGCGGCATATGAGTAGAAAGGTTCAATGGGCCTCACGATGGGGTCTTATTGCCGCTGCACTAGGTCAGGCTATTGGCGCGGGAAATATCTGGCGTTTCCCCCGTAAGGCTGCCCAGTGGGGCGGTGGCACATTTATCCTTATCTATCTTCTGTTTAATCTTCTCTGGGCTGTTCCTTTGCTAATGTCCGAGATGATTCTTGGTAAGAAGACAGAGAAGGGTACAGTACAGGCATTTTCTGATTTCTTAGATGAGAAGTTTTCATGGATGGGTGCATGGCTTGCATGGGTTACATTGGCCATAGGCTTTGAGTATGCCGTTGTAACATCGTGGATTCTTAAGTATCTTGTATTGGCTTTACAAGGCACATTTGCCAAGGCAGGTGTAGATACTCAGGCTATTTGGGACAATTTCATGGCATCGCCAGCCGAAAAATTGGGTTATTTCTTTGTTGTTATCATTCTTGCCTTTATCGTCTTGTATGGTGGTGTCAAAGTCTTTGAAGTTGTTGCAAAGATATTGGTTCCATCGCTTATTGTTCTACTCGGTATTGTCGCCGCTGTTGCCTTGACATTGCCTGGTGTTACCAAGGGTCTTGAGTATATGTTTGTGCCAAAGTGGGAGTATTTTACCAACTCACGAACATGGCTTGAAGCCCTTACGCAGGTGGCATGGTCTACTGGTGCCGGTTGGGGTTTCCTTTTGACGTTTGCCGCCTATGCCAAGAAGAAAGAAGATATCGCTCTTAATGCCTTTACCACAGTGTGGGGCAACATGTCAGCCTCTTTCCTTGCTGCAACAGCTATTGCCGTTACAGTATTTACATTCCTACCTGTAGATAAGGCAAATGAGGCACTGGGTTCTGGAAACTCTGGTCTTGCATTTATCTACCTGACAAAGCTTATGGCAAACATGCCTATGAGCTATATAGTATCTGTTTTCTTCTTCCTTGCGTTCTTCTTTGCGGCATTTACATCACTCATACCTATGTATGAGATAGCCCTGACAAACTTTGTTGATGCCGGCTATTCTCGTAACAAGATAGCCCTAATACTCTTTGTATTTGCCATCTTTGCAGGTATTCCATCTGCGCTTAATATAGGTTTCCAGGATTCCCAAGACTTTGTTTGGGGCTTGGGCCTCTGGATTAGTGGTATGTTTATTACCTATGCCATTATCCAGTTTGGTGTGGATAAGGCCAGAGAGTATATCAACGAAGTTAGTGATATTAAGATAGGTAAATGGTATGACTTCTCCATTAAATATGCCATTCCTATCATGTTTGTAGTCCTGTTCGGTTGGTGGATTTGGCAGTCCTTCCAGTGGTATGACTTTGACTTTGTGAAGATTTTGTCCTTCAACGGCACAGGATACAACCTTGGCACCATACTTGTATGGTGGATATTTGCCCTTATGACGGCCATGCTTGGTAGCACGGCCATCACCAGTAGAAAGAGGTGATTGTTATGAAGGGCTGGATATGGTTTATACTAATAGGCTTATTTGAGTGGGGAGGTTTTATCTACTTCCTATATCGCGTGCTAAAAGCGGAGGAGAAAAAAGCTTAATAACACTCCCTCACCCTTCACCATAATGAATAAGGGCTCCCAGATGCGGGAGCCCTGTTTTTATGTGTGAGGCATGTCCTTCATTAGTCGCCGTTGTACTTCTCATATGCTCTTACTGCTATAACGGCCAGTTCGCTAAGGTTTATTTTCTTGTTTGGCATAAAGTGACCTTTACCATCACCCTTAACAAGACCCATTCTATAGGCTATTTCTACATACTTGGCATACCAATCTTTGCTGCTAACGTCTTTGAATTCTCCTCTGTATTGAATGTTTTCATCGCTGATTTTATCTGGGGCAATGATTCTTAGGAATAATGTTATAGCCTCTGCACGTGTGACGGGCTGGTCAGGTCTAAGAGTACCATCTGGATAACCTTTGAGAAGGCCCTTTTCGTATAGGGACAGGAATATACCAGCCATAGGATCGGTAGCTGTAACATCACTCCAAGGTGTTGTTGTTGCAACATCCACCGCTTCTACTCCTGCTATGGCTGCTGCAGCATATATAACATCTCTTCTTAGTGCTGGCTGATCTCCATTAACCTCACCGTTCTCGGGTATGTATATTAATCCATATTCTATGGCCTTGCTAAAGTAATCATCAGCCCAAGATGGTGCCTCTACTTTAGGTTTCTCATAGAAATACCTAATCTGAATTTTTACACCTACATCTTTTAGCAATGTGCCATCGGTTGTCTTGATGTTTTCTAATTTGAATTCTAATGTGTACTCAGCATTTTCCTCTTTCTTTGGTAGGACAACAGTAAGTAAACCAGCATTTACTACCTCTTTAGGATTGATAGTAATGGTTTCTGGTAGTGATGCTGTGAAATTCCATGTTGCTGTTACTTCCTCTTCTTCTTTATTTTTGTCAAGATAAACGGCAACCTCATACTTTGCCTGTGATAGATCCAGGTTCAGTGTTGCTGTGGAGTTATTACGGAAATAAACGGTAAAGGTTGCTGTATTGGTATTTACAAGCATTGCAGATTTTGTCTTTATGATTACGGAGATATCACCGGCGTGATGTTGGATTCTGTGCTCTTCTTTTTCAGTTTTACCTTCCTGTTTACCATTATTGTCTTCTTTTTTCTGCTGTGCTTTGTCGGATATTGTTACAGTACCCGACGCGGAGATGGAGAGATACCCAGACCATGTGATAGATGGTTGAGAAACGGAGCGGACTGTAATCTTGTAATCGCCCGGTGTGATGGAGGCAGAGAAAGATCCAAGTGTAGTGGTTGAATTGGCTGGGAAGGTAATGGTAGTAGGAGTTTTGGCGTAGATGTCAATTCCTTGATCTTTAAGTACATCGGCTAAGTTAAAGATTTGGGTATCATCTTGAAGTATGGTGACATTGAATAGAAAATCTTTATTAGAGAAAGTAAGTGCCTGGTCTTTGTCTTCTTTGTTGATGATAGAGACAGATCCGTTCAGTAGGTTGTCAGAGAAAGAGGCACTTGTAATGGCGATGCTTAACTCAACTTTTCCATTACTGTTGTCATTGCCTTTATTGTTGTCGTCTTTGTCATTTTGTATTTTTACACTTTTGGTTAATTTGATTATCGGATTGGTAAATATTTCCGCCTGGATTTTGTATGTACCCTCTTCAAGATCTTTAATCTCTACCTCTCCTAACTTGTATGTTTCTCCGGGGTTTATCGTGATGGTTATTGGATCAGTTGCATAGATATCGATACCTTCGGATAGTTTCTCTTTTCCAAGGTTATACACCTCGTCACCATCGGATGATAAAACAATCACGTTGAATGTATAGTTTTTGTTGTTGAATGTAATCTCAGATGCACTGTCTCCTGTGTTTTTGAGAAATACTGCTGTTTCTATTTTCCCGCCATCTGTTTCAACTTTCATGTATCCTTCTAACTTAGCTGTTCCTGGTGTAGAACCGCCTTTTGATGCGAATGCCGTTGGATAAATGATACTTGTAATCAGCATTGTTGCCACAACCAGCAATGTGGCGA
>JAADFF010000087.1 GCA_013153035.1 Dictyoglomota bacterium
TGAACAAGGGAGCTAAGATATTGTTTTCCCTTGAAGTCAATAGTGTCGCCCGGTTTTCAGCGTGGGGTGATGTTATTGGTATATCGGAAGATGACTTCACTGTCAGCACAGATGCACCCATCCCCGGATACTTCGATGCCAAATTTTTCTTTATGCCATCTGCCGGTGTTATATTCTTCGGTACAGGTGGGGTTTATGTTTCCCCTGAAAAGCAGGCCACAGTCTACCCTGATACTGAATTTGTCTATGCAGAAGATGCCTTTGATGGAAATGTAACTATGAGACCCTTTGCCATTCCTATGGTATGTGGTGGTGTGAAGATGTCTATCTTGTATCTTGACCCAGATGGTTCATCTGGTGCCACAGTCAGGGCCCTCGTACCTGTGCCCACATTCGTGAAGAAAGGTTTTTGCGATGTGAAAATTTATATTCCCCAGGAGTTTGCCATCAAGAAGGCCGATGCCAAGCTTGATGTGGTCTTTGCCACAGAGGTTGTATTTGGTCGTAATGAAGGTGTCGGAGTTTATGGCAGGCTAGATATGGATCCCTTTGATATGTCCCTCATTTCCTCTGCCTTTGTGCCTTTTGCTGAAAGGTAAAAGGCAGGTTGTTTTTATTATCATTTGAAAGGAGGTGCCATTTATGTGGAATAAGACACTTGGCGCCAAGATTTTTCTTTATGGTTCTTATGTAGGTGCAGTATTTGTAGTTTTGGGAGCACTGGCAATGCTTGTGGGTGGTTCTATGCTCTCTGCTTTTCTACCGGTTGAACTTGCAGGTAAAGGCTTTTTACTTGGACTAATTATGGCCATCATTGAGCTTGTCGTTGGTGGTTTCTTTGTCTGGATTATGTATTCTGCAGGTAAGGAGTATTTAGAGAGTAAGACATTTGCAGAGTGGAAAGCATGGGTCGTACTGATATTTAGTGCATTGGGACTACTGAATTCTTTATTGCATTTTAGGGGAGGAACTATTATAGCCATTCTAATTGACGGTTTGTTTATATTTGCCGCTGCTGCCATGTTATTTGCCGAAGAAGGATAGTTTTCCTCGGGGGGCATGTCCCCCTTCTCTTTTTTTATATTCTCTTTTCATGAAGAGTAAATTGTTTTATAATAGTTATGTTATTTGCAAAAAAATTTACTTGGAGGGAAACAAGTATGTCTAAGTATCAGTATGCTAAATTTATGCTTTATGGGGCATATCTTCTATTCGCATGGCTTGTAGTAGATGTTGTGCTTGTGTTATGGGTTTCTACCTCGTTTGCTACCTTTTTGTCTTCAATGGTTTTCTTATCGTTTATATTTTTGCTGTGGTTTGCATATGCATATTTGGTATACGATGTAGCCAAGAGCGTACTGGATACGGGCTATGCTACACACTGGAAAATAGTGTTGGTAACGGTTCTGTGCATGGTCAGCATGGTGCTTGTCAAAAGAGATCCTGTAAGTATACTGAGTATTTTTATAGATGGTCTTATACTATTTGGTGCTGTGGGGATATTGTTTGATGGTGCTAAAAGTGAAGAGTAAGGGGGAGAGCGGATTATACGCTCTCCCTTATGAAATCTACAACATCTGCTATGGCCTGTGTACCTATGTATGGGTCTTCATATAGTTCGTGAAAAGCCCCTTCATAGGCCTTGTATGTAGATGGCCCCTTCCATGTTTCTATAAGCTCATCTGCCCTGACGGGAGGCACCACTTTATCTTCTGTACCAACTTGTAAAAGTAGTGGTGCATTGCTGTTTGGTGCCTGTTTCCACAGGATATCTATATGTCTAACCATCTCTCCGTAGAGCCTTGCAGATATGCGGTCGTGTACCAGTGGGTCTTTGACATATGCCTCTACCTCTTCCTTACGACGGGAAAGGGCGGAAGCGTCTATCTGATTTGATAATGTCACGGTAGGTAAAAACTTATCCAGTATCATGGCCAGTTTCTGAAGCAGCGGTGATACAGGCTTTATGTAGATAGCCGGACTGGAGGCTATAACCCCTGTGATTTTTTCTTCATGTTCTTGAGCCGCCCTCAGGGCTATAAGCCCTCCTAATGAATGTCCCAGCACAAACCTTGTGCCACCTATCTTGTCAAGGTATCTACCTATATAGTCAAGTAGGGCGTCAAACGAGGCGATATGTCCCCTCTTGCCAGGACTTTTACCGTGTCCCGGTAGGTCAAATGAATATACATCTATTCCATTGTCGTTGAGTGCTTTTACTAGAGATTTGTACCTACCTGCATGTTCTCCCAGGCCATGAATGATAAGCACAGAGACCCCTATAGGGGTCTCTGCCTTCCACTGATATGTGTAAAGCCTTACCTCCTTCACCTGTGCCATACTATTTCCCCCATACCTCTACAAATTCAAGGAATATGTAGAAAGGTATCCACAATAGGTCCTCATCGATATCAAAGTAGGGGCTATGGTTAGGTGCGGTGATACCCTTATCTGGATTACTTGTTATGACAAAGAAAAATGCACCGGGTACACGCTGGGTATAATATGCAAAGTCTTCTGCTCCCATTACAGGTTCGATAGCCTCTACATAAGGTATTTCTGTGGCTACGGCTATCTTCTCTATAACATCGACAACTTCCGGTGTGTTATGTAGTGGCGGATAACCCCACTTGTACTCAAACTCTACATCGGCTTTGTACATCTTACCCATGCTCTTGGCAATTTCTTCTAACCTTGTGGCTATATACTGTCTATCTTCCGGAGTTACTGTTCTGACTGTCCCGGACATGTGAGTTTCTTCAGGAATGATATTGTGAGTGGTACCTCCATGTATTTCGCCAATAGTGATAACAACGGGATGCGTCTGATTGAGTTCCCTAGCCCTCATGTTGTATACGGCCATGACATAGTGGGCAGCGGGAACGATGGGATCTATGCCTGTGTGAGGAATACTGCCATGGGTACCCTTCCCCTTAAAAGATATGTGTATCTCATCGGCTGAGGCCATGAATGGACCACGCTTAGAGATAACAGTTCCCGGTTTGACCCCGGGCCAACCCAAGGCACCGACATGGGCTCCTGTGATGACCTCTACATTTTCTAACACCCCTGCCTCTACCATGTATTTAGCCCCAAAGTATCCCTCTTCACCAGGTTGAAATACCAATCTAACACCTCGCTCTGGTGGATTTTCTGCAAAATGATGTGCTACACCCAGTAGTACGGCTGTATGGGCATCATGTCCGCATGCGTGCATGAAACCGTCATGCTTGGATTTGTACGGCACATCTCTGAGCTCCTGAAGTGGTAGGGCATCCATATCTGCCCTCAGTGCCACATAAGGAGGTTCTCCAAAGTCCACAACAATACCGGGGCCCACATGCTTGGGTTCAAGCCCAAATGAGCGAAGCTTTTCTTCCACATAGGCTTTGGTCTTTGGTAGTTCGAGGCCTACCTCTGGAATCTGGTGCAACTCTCTTCTGTAGGTGATAATCTCATCAAGTCTCTTTTCAATGTCTGCCTTTCTGATGGCATCTTTCACAAGTTTTTTAAACTGTGAGTACATGTTTTCCACCTCCCTCTCCCTTGCTTGCACCATAAGTGCTTTGTGCTATTTCCAGCAAGGTTTCTACCTCTGGTGTGTCTATCTTTTTCAAATATATATGTAATGTTATACCTTTAAGGCCCCACTGAGCATATGCTTTTCTAAGGAAATCTATGGCGTCTTTTACAGAGGTTGTTTTTATCCGTATGTGGCCATCTTTTTCTTTTACCCCCATAATCTCTGCCCCTTTGTCTACTGAGACCTCTATGACAATTTTCTTGATACCTGCCAGCTTACGTGCCAACCTCATAAGACCAATGGCATTGCCTATATTGTCCGTCTGGAGGTATAGTATTCCGCTAAAAGCCGTTTTCCTTCTATCTCTTGCTTCTGCCTCTGTGTGTGATGATGTATATGTGTATTCCTCTTGTGGTGTTTGTTGTCTATCTGTATATGATGTGTATTCCTTGTGGGTGTAGCTCATGTCTTCCACTTTTTCTTGTATAGGAGGTTGATATTCTTGTGTCTGCTTGTTGTATGTATTCGGATTTTTAAACAGTTTGTCTATTGACGATGAATGGGATGTTGTAGATATTCGATGGTTTGCTGTTTTTTTCTTGCTTTCCGATATAGCCCATATAATACCTAGTATTATCATGAGTAAACCCAGTGGTAAGAATCCAAAAAGCATAACAATACCGAAAATGATGAGGTCACCGGGCTTTATGCCCTTTTTCTTCCTTGCCATAGCCCACCCCTCCTTTTTAACTCCTACTCAATGATAGCACGAAGTGTATATAAGGAATAAGGTGAATTACGGCTTTCAGGAGGTAGAAAAAGCTTTTCTATATAGGAGTTATGCCAGCACTTCAGAAATACCTCTTTCTTCCGATAACTGTTTTGGAGCCAGGGATGGCGTATTTGTCCAGGGATGGAGGTGGCGGCCATGAAGAAGGCAGAGAAGAAGCCTTCCAGGTCTGCCAAGACGCTGCCCACAACGCACCGTCGCGCAGCGGGAGGGGAGAGACCCTCCCGCCCTTTAAAGGGCAAAGCTGTAGGGGTGCGTAAGGAACGGTGGGTGATGCTGGTAGCCCTGTAAGGCTGATCAAATGGGGAGTGTCTAATGATGCTCCCCTTTCCCCATGCCCTGGAAAGACTGGGGGTACCTGCCCCCTTTTTTATAAGGTATCTGTCTGCTCCTTTTTTGCTCTGTGAAATACCATTATGTAAAATATTGAGTATATGGCTTTATGCCATAGGAGCATAAGGTGACTTTTAAAAATTCTTCGAGAAGAAAGAAACCTGTTATAGTTAGCTCTCACATACGCTATTTAGTGGTTATCCTGTTTTATGGCTTTGAAGTGTAAGGTAACTGTGACTAAATTATGTGTATTTCTATGTCTTATGACTGGGTTATGTTCTGCTATATAAAGCCAAAGGAGGGCCATACAGGCCCCCTTACGGTTATCCATGTGTCATAATGCCTAAAGTTTCAAATAAGAGGATATACAGGTTAAAATGAAGGACTAAAAGATAGATTGGCAACCCTGCATACTTTATATGCCCAGTCGGGGTCAGATGCGTAAAACTTTCCTATGGCCTTAGGTGTAATACCATTATAGAACTTTCCGCCTGGAGTAAGATATTCCCTATCCAAATACTGTGCCACATGTATGATGCAATGGGCCTTAGAAGGAAAGGCTTTTGCAGAAGCGTAAGGTGATCGGTCATATGCCATGAAACCGTAGATATTGTTTTTCTTCTGTGCCAGTTTTGAACGTCCCCAACCACTTTCTAATATCGCCAGTGAAGCGAGGAAGAGGGCATTTATGTTGTATCGGTATTCGGCATATTTCCATACTTCTCCTAGTCCTGCGAGTGAGGTGCCTTTTACGGGAGCATTGAGATCTGACGATGTTAGAGGTGTGGGAATGCGCAGCTCACTTTTGATTGTTAGTTTCCACTGCACCTCTCAGCACCTCCTTAAGCAAAGCTATTTCGCCACTGAGTTTCTGAATGCTACTGTCGAGTTTTCCCATCTTTGTAGACAGCTCTGCCATGAGATATACACTGACAAATATGGGAAATCCCAAGTTTGTGATAAGACTAATAATGTCTTGCATGGTTATCACCTCCATGAAAAGAGTATATTTGTATACTATGTCTAGCGCTTTTCTCCTTATTTCGGGGTTTCTGTGGGTTTTACGCATTTACATAACAGGACTATTTTTCATGGATATGTGTTATTTATTTTTCTGTAGTTTACATATCTACCGTTATTAGTGATAATATGTGAAAATTAGAATAATAACGGATATATATTTGTTCGCATAAATGATGTGCCCGAATAGTCTTGGTAATAAGTTTTGTATTGTGTCTATTTATGTAAAAATGCTATTGCATAATAAGACAAAAATTCTAAACACTTTACATAACATATAACATCTGCGTGTTATGTGATGATTGTTCTTTGGGCCATATGGGTGTGTTAATGTGATTAGGTTACTGATGGGTATATGGCTATTTATGTTAGGTTTTGTTTCATAGATGAGCTATTATGCATGTGTACCCTACCCTTCCTGATGTCCTCTGTGAAAATCGGTGTTGATAGTTTTTAATGCTATAACAATGTATCGCTACCTTCTGCCTAATGGTGCGTATACATGTTGGAGGTGATAAAGATGAGACTACGCTATAAGGTGCTTATTGCTTTAATACTCGCTGTTACAGGTGTTTTTTTATTTGTAGCCCAGGGTATGCCATCGTCTCAAAAGACTGCACCATCATATGAGGCTGGTATGTCTGATAATGTCGTGAAGAGTATGCCACTGGCAAAGAGTGGGTATTCAGATATGCAGGAAACACTGGCATCGGGAGAGTCTCGCTCTCAGTCTTCAGTGTCTACCAATATAGATATGAAACCAAAGATTATCAAGACTGGTAATGTTACTATTTCTGTGGAAAAGGATCAGTTTGATAAGGTTATTACAACCGTTAAAACTATAGTCTCCTCATGTGGTGGAATGCCCCAATCTTCTGAGATAACAAAGGGAGAATATCCATATTTTTCTGCTGTGTACAGGGTGCCTGTAGAGAACTTTGACATGTGTGTAGATAAACTTCAGGGAGTTTCTAAAGATGTATCGATATCTGTTTCCTCTGAAGATAGAACGGCTCAATATATAGATCTTGCAGCCCGTCTGCAGGTTCTTGAGAGCCAGAAGGATTTTTATCTTGGACTGATGCAGAAGGCAAAGACAGTTGATGAAATGCTAAAGGTAAGAAGATATCTTGATCAGACCATAGCCCAGATAGAGAGTATAAAGGGACAGATGCAGTACATAGAGGGTAGGGCCACGTATTCTACACTCCGTATTACTGTGTCTACAACTTCTCAGACTCCTAAACCCAAGCCTTGGTATATTGAAGATTTGGAAAATGCCCTAAAGGCAGGTTTTCTTATGCTGTGGAATGTATTTTTAGCCCTCATCAAGGCCACTATTATCGTTGTGCCACTGTTCTTCATTGTCATGTGGTTGGGTATGTATATATACAACATGTATAAGAAGCTGAAGAAGGAGAGTTAACCCTCCTTCTTCAGCACCACAACATTTCTTCCTGCCCTGATAGACCATCCTCCCATATGGAGATCGCCAAATGCACCAAGAAAAGTTAGCCCTGCATTCTCTGCCATTGCCACGATCTCATGGAGGCTATATAGTCGCATTTGCCTATTCAAGGTGTATATATTGCCATCTTCTGCATGGATTTCGCGCTTGGTGATAAGCATACTGTCTTTCCAGTTTATGCGGTGTTTATCAAGAACTATGCCACCCTCTACTTTTTGCCATGTGCGGGATGGAGGCTTAACAACATAGGCATCTCTGTTGTCGGTATCTACAATGAATATACCTCCGGGCTTAAGAATATCGTGTGCCTTTTGAAATACTTTGTTGTCGTCAGACCAACCTATAGAAGAAAACAATGATAGGGCAAGGTCAAATTGACCTTGCATATCCTCTGGTATCTGCCACTGGGTAATATCTTCATGTATAAGGTGGTTTTTAATCTCATTGGGCGCTGTCTCTCTAAAGTGTTTAACAAAAATCTCTTCTCTCTCTATACCCCACGGTTCTATACCCTTTTCATGGAAAATGAGCATATGTCTACCCCAACCGGCTCCGAGATCAAACACTTTTTGTGGTTTTCTTCCTACATAGACCTCGTATATACCGAGAATGTCTGACACCTCTTTTTCTGCTAATCTGTCAAGCTTTGGTCCCCAAAATTTCAAGTATAAATTGCTGAAATATTCACTCATCCTCATCACCAAGGACAGGACCCACCTTGGCAAGCCCTGTTTCCGTGATTTCAAAGAAATGGGTTCTGGGGTCATGGCCCGAGACACGGCAGCCATCTATGCGTATAAAGCGTACTAGCGAACCAATAGGAGCCTTGTACAAATCTACTTCCCACTTTTTCATGACGGTGATTTTCCACAATACAATGTTGACGTCTGCTATATGGGCAACGGCAAAACCACCGGCGGCTTCTGGTGATATTTCATCGTGTCCTGAACGTTTTTGATTGACAAGTATCGTTGTTTGCCTGTGTGTCTTGGCAAAGGAGTATATCTGTCTGACGATACTTCTAGCCTTCATCTCTCTATCTTCAAATAGACCTGTTATGGAGTCTATGACAATAGAGTGGGTGCCACCGGTTTTTATTCCCTCTTCCATGACATTGAGCAGTGTGGGAATATCTTCTCTCAGTGTTGATGTTCTGGAGGCATCGACAATCCATATATTGTCTTTGACATCGTCCCACTCTATCCACATAGCCTGTGCGCGATACTTTAAAGATACAATGAGAAACTCTGCCGGTGTCTCTGTGGTAACAAACAGCACAGGGTATCCCAGAGATGCCTGTTTAATGGCAAATTGCCCTGCTATCAAGGATTTACCGGTGTCAGGCATGCCTGTAAGATTGACAACAGAGTATGCGGGTATACCCCCCAGTGACTTTTTCACAGGCCTATCATCTGTCCACTCAACGGTGTAAAACATGTCGTCAAGACCTGGCACTCCAGTCTTAAAACCGAACAATTTAGGTGGGTTTTTTAAGTCAGAGGCTTTCATGAGAAACTCTTCAGCTTTCACCTTTATGTTCCCCCTCTACATAAAAAGAATTGTATATTTTTATCATACCAGGATTGCTATAAGTTCAATCCTATATTTGTTAAGAGACTAATGCTTAATAAAAATTGCCGATTTAACACTTATGTTTTATACTGATATATGGAAAATATGTTTTTACCCTAATGTCCCGTAAAATTTTAAAGGAGGTGCAGACGGTGAAAAACCGCCGCAGAAGCCTGCTTCTCACTTCTGTAACAGTATTTGTTGTTGTATCTCTTATTGTGGCATCTGTTGTTGCCTGGGTTATAAAAGACAAAGTTGAGAAACAGGTATACACAATGGTAGAACAGTCAGCCGAAGGTGTTGTCAATCTAACAGCAGGTCAGGTTTATATAGCCGATGCAGCAAGTGATTTTTATCTTTATAAGGCCAAGGACCATGCTAAGGAAAAGCTTGAGTCTATTGTTGACAGTGTTTATGCGTCTTTAGAGAATCTGTACAAGATGGAGGAGCAAGGTCTCCTTACGGCATCTCAGGCCAAGCGTAGGGCTATAGACTTTATATCTGGAGTGAGGTACGATGGAGGTAGCGGATATATCTTTGTAGTGGATACAAATTATACTATGCTTGTTCACCCCAAAGCCTCTTTGGTGGGGAAGAATGTCAAGGATTTGAAGGACCCCAATGGCAAGCCTATTATTCAGGAAATGGTTGATGGTGCAGTGAAGAATGGTAGTGTATTTGTAAATTATGTATGGACAAAGCCCGGAGAGCCAGAGGATAAATATTTTCCCAAGATTACCTATGCCAAGTATTTTCAACCTTGGGGTTGGATTGTTGCCACAGGTGACTATATAGATGATGTGTATAGAGATGCAGAGCTCTTCAAGAAACAGATGTATATGAGGGTTGGCAAGTCTATCACCTCCTTTAGGCTCCTAAACGCCTATCCATTTATTATGGACAAAGATGGGTATCTTGTTATTCACCCCAAATATGATACTGGGGTTGAGTTTGACAGATCAAAGCAGTTCCAGGGCGTAGACAAGAAAACAGGAGAGAATATTGGTAAGAAAGCTTGGGAGCTCATGGAAAAAACCGGTAAGAAATTTATTAGGCTTGACTACTATTACACAAAGCCCGGTCATGGAGACAAGATATTCAAGAAATTGGGTTTCTTCTATAAGATACCGGGCACCGACCTCATGGCAGTATTTTCTTTCTATGAAGATGATATGCAGGCTATAGCTATGAGTGCTGTCATGCCAAC
>JAADFF010000082.1 GCA_013153035.1 Dictyoglomota bacterium
TTTACACTTTTTAGACAAATACTCCATTACATATTTAGGAACATCTAAATTATCCCAATCCTTTTGTGCCAAACCTCAAATTAATATCGCACTTATGTTTTTTCACTGAAAAATTTCTGGATCAATCTCCAGTGAACATAATTCTCGATTTCCCCCGCTATGCAATTTTTTCAATAAATGAGAACATACTAAAATATATTATCAATTTTACAATGTAACTACACATCTATCTAAAGGAGTCTTTTATGTAATACTTGCCTATTTTTGTAAGCACTATTTACACCATCCAAGTCCTTGTCCCATTATTATTAATAAGTTGTTATATGACTATAAGGGATTACAATAGATGGGAAGGGGTATATTGGAGGTGATGACAAATGGAGTACATGAAACTAACAGCTCCAGAGATATACAAACTGCCTAAAGATACATTGTTTACAGTCGTACTTTCACCTGTAGAGGTGCACGGTCCACATATACCTGTGGGTACTGATATACTCATTGCCCGCTACCTGCAAAGGCAGTTTCACAAGATATGGACAGATACACCGGTGGTAAAACTGCCAGAGCTTCCCATAGGCTCAGACCCACAGCCCGTGAAGGGAAGTTTCTCTGTACCGTCTTCTGCCCTGAAAAAGGTGCTTATCTCTTGGGCACTGTCTCTTAAATCTATGGGCTTTAGGTACATGCTTGTGTTTGACAACCACGGAGGACCAAGACACCAGATAGCCATATACAGGGCCTCCCGATATATGCTAAGGCGTGGCTTCTATATCATAGCCCCGTTCCTGCATATCATGCACGAGATGCTCATCGTTGCACCTGAGATAGAGAAATATATCGGCACCAAGGGTATGGTAGGAGATGCCACAGACCTTCACGGTGGTACCAATGAGACATCCCTTATGCTGGAAACATACCCACACCTTGTTAAACATCCACTGCCGGGGCACCACAAACCATCTGCCGGCATGCTCGGTAAGGTATTGAAAAAGACCATGGGGGTATACGGTGAGCTACTGGACACACTTATAGGCTGGATACTGGAAAAAGAAAATCCGGGATATGTAGGCAACCCTCAGCTTGCATCTGAAGATAGAGGCAAGGCCATGCTGGCATATCACCTAAGAAGGTATATTGAGCTGACAAAGATGGCATATGCCGGGACATACACACCCCACCCACCGCTGACACCACTGCTAAGAGGACTGTTTAGCATTTTGCCAGAAGACAGGGTATATAAAAAGGAGATAGCCCCCTAATGTAGGGGGCTATTTTACACTTGAAGAGATCCCCGTAGCCTCCCCAAAGAGTTACATATCTGTTGTGTTTCTCTGAGCATGTCTTTTCTTGTTCTATCTACTTGAAAAACACTTTACTTTACAAAATTTCCCCTAAAACCTGCTATAACACGTCTAACAAAGATACTTCCTCTGCATTTATTCCATCAACACACACCGACACAGTACCCAAACCGACAGCTTTTAACCCTTTACATCGTCATAGTCAAATATCACACCTCTGGGCTCGGGCACTTTCATAGAAAAGGGCACTTTTACAAATGTATCGCCCTTTACAGGATCCCACACCTCATATACCACATGCCCTTTGATATACACAGCAGGAATATATGCCTTTACAACCCTATACATACCGGACACGGTTTCCCCAATAGGCATTTTCACGCCACAGGTGGCTATATCTTCATCTCTCAGCACAAGAGATATATCTTTACCCACATACACGCTAACATCACTAATCAGCCTATCTACAGGCACAGGGATACTACTATCAACTCTCAGCTCTCCTTTGACATAAGGGATTTTCTCTATAGTAAGAGAGCAAGATATCCCTTCCACAATCTCACACCGCTTCTGTGCTATCAAAAAGCCCTTAGCGTCTCTTTCTATACTCTCTACATCTGCCCTGATATACCGGTTCCCCACAAGACCCACCTGCGGTGTATATGTGGGAAACTCTGCCACACTATAGACAGCAGGTGCAGACATACCGGTAAGGGATACAAAAAGCATAACCAACAGAAGAATCGCTCCCCACACATACCGCTTCACCCATATCACTCCCCTATTTTCTTAAGCACCAAGACATTAATGCGTGCCTCATCTTTATAAAGCAACAAGGCATTGTCATCTACCTTGATACCGGGAATGTAAAACTGGGCTATTGCCGACTCATCTACAGAAGGCATCTGTCTTAAACCGGTCGACTGTAAATCGGATATAACCTTATCTTTGTCTTTTTCTATAGACACCTTGGCAGGAAAGTATATGTCAGATATGGGATAGGTACCTTCCATGCTACCCATTACCACACGCCACCTGTTTACATCGTAGTATTTACCAAGAACATCAATGGTTTTCTGAATACCCGTCATTATCGGTGTTGGCAAAACATCCTTCAGCGTGTAGGTGCCTTCTATCACTTTATCGCCAATGGTAAATGATGTGGATGTTACTGAAACATCACCCTTCAGCCAGCCTGTAGCCTCCTTAGGTAGGTCTATAAATAACCCCTGCCCCAGATACAGCTTGTGAATGGGAGATGGTATATTCTTCTCCTTGAGAGTTACCTCACTTACCTTATCTGTTAGCACCTTCACCTTGTCACCACTTGACGAAACAATTATGCCCTGAGGAACATCATATGCCTTAACACCACCACTTGTAAAGACCAGTAGCCCTTTGTCTGTAGACACATAGACAGATGCACCATCTTCAGATAGATATACATATGATGCCTTCCCCACATCGTAAGGACCCATAAAACTACCATCATTTCTAACAATGTAGAGACCCACATCGTTTTCTAAGACATAAAAGCCTTTTCCGGGCACCATCCACTGATAGTCTCCTGGAGGTAGTAGATATATATCTTTTACTACCACGGCACCCACCGTAGAGTGAGCTACCTGCCCTATATTGACCGTATCACCTGTATCAAGGACATAGACAGGATCTGTTTCAGAGCGAGTAGCCCATGTACCAAAGAGAGGAACCTTGTCGGTCTTCTCCACGCCATCTTTACACACCTTGTAGTAGCCATATCTTTCTGTCTGGGTATATGTAGAGACACCAAGACACCCATGCACGGGCACGGCATACTCTACATTTTCTATAGTCTTTACATGCCATACAGCACCCTCACCATATGCTACAACAAGCGTTTTATCGTGCAGTGCCCCCACAGCCTGAGAGGCAGAAACAAGAATATAATCTGTCGGAACTGTTGCCGATACTGTCACCTTACCATCAAGTGTTTGAAAGACTTTTTCGGTAAAGATACCGGGCAGCGTGCCATCTACGATAGCATATGTAATATGCTTATAGGTATCTCCATAGGACACATCAGCAGCGCCACATGAAACAAACAGCAATGCCACCACAAGCACTAAAAACATTATTTTTAACTGTTTCATATTCTATACCCCCTAACACACTCCCTTGTTTTTCCACTACCATTTTACATAAAAACAACAAATAAACAACCTATATAAGGAGTATAGAATGCAATTTTTACTTTATTGCAAATGTCATATTCACAAATAATGTGTTTTTTAATGTGCTGATATGTATCTTTACACCTCTTACCATACCCTCGGCAGAGCATGCACCACCGGCACAGCCTCCACCTATATGGTAAGCCTCGCTGAGGGCAATAATGTGAGACCTATCCCAGTCTTTTCCCACATCGCCTTGGTATTTAAACACAACAGAATCTTTATCTATGACCAGAGATATCCTATAGGGAGCCCTGTCGTGGACAGCGTGAAACAGGGGCACATCAAGTATTTGAAATGTGCGTCTGATAAAGGGCCATGCTGTGGGCATAGCATATGAGAGGTCTATGCCAAATGAGGTAGGAGGCTGTGAAAATCGTTTTAAGTAAAACACATGCCAGTCATCACCTTTATCCTCTATTTTCAATATGGCATCGGCGTAGCAAGAAACAACCTTGCCATCATCGGAGATAAACATGTTATCTTCACTACAATGCATCTTTTTCAGTAAACTTTTTATCTGCCCCATGGCACTCTCAAGGGTGCCTTTCTTTCCAAGCACAATGTCATACTGATACTTATTCTCCACACCGTATACTGTCAGGCTCTTCACAGGAGAACCATCGGGCAGAGCCCTCAGTAGCGCTTCAACAGTTGTAGCCGTGCCTTCACCTTTTAGCCCTTTTCCTATAAGGTTTTTATTGGATACATCTCCAGACACGGTAATGGTGGAAGTATCACCAGTAGACTGGCTACTATTATTTCCCACTTTGGGCGCACCACCATCTCCACACGCCACAAAGACAAAGAGCAGGACAAACACAAGGAGAAACATGACATATACACCACGCTTCATAAAAGCCACCCCCTACCAATGTTATACATTTATTGTAAATGAGGACCTTTATTTTCTATGCACAGATGCACTATCTACTTACAAACAACCCTGTTTCTGCCACCTCTTTTGGCCTCGTACATATTCTCATCAGCACGATGCAACAAAGTGGCAAAATCTTCTCTTCCTCTATACTCTGTCACACCGATACTGACGGTGATACCAAGGGAAACACCCTCTGCGACATCTATTCTCATCTTTTCAACAATCTTTCTTAGATACTCTGCCTTTTTACAGGCATCGTGTAAAGTTGCATCTTTCATAACGACAACAAACTCTTCTCCTCCATAACGGGCTACTATATCCTCTTCTCTAAACATTGCCCTTAGGATATCGGCTATCTCCTTAAGCACCTTGTCTCCTATGATATGGCCATATGTATCATTAACCTGTTTAAAGTGATCTATATCGATGAAGAGAACGGAAATAGGCTCGTTGGTAACAGTAGATAGTAACTTTTCCGCATACTCCATAAGATAAGCCCTATTATGAAGTTTGGTAAGGGGATCGGTCTCTGCAAGCTTTTCAAACAGTTCTTTTTCCTTCTCTAAGCTCTCCCTCTCTATCTCCCTCTGCAGGCTCATCGATAATGCATAGTTAATGTGCTTGAACAGCACCTTGAAAAACCTCTCATCTTGCAAAGTGGCATCTTTAGCGAACACCATGAATTTGCCAACTTCTTCATTACTGATGTCAAGAGGAGCTTCGAACACCTTGGGTTCGTCTATCTTAAACTCATCATCGTAAACACTAATGCCTGTATCGTCAACTACCCAATATCTCTGCTTGCCATCATCCACATATCCCATAACAACAATCTTGTCAACCGATGGAATAGCACTTTTTATAGAAACATAAAGCTCCTCAACAAGGGAATGAAACTTGTATGCAGAGATGGCAGCCTTAATAATGTTCTGCAGCACCTTATCAAGCTTTGACAGCATAAACAGGTCAACAAATTCGTCATCAAGTAGATAAAGTCCACAATCCAACTTCCTTAACCGTTCTATGATAGGTTTAATCATGTGCTTAGGAATAATGCTTCCATGTTGCGGTGCTATCAGTGTTGGATTTCTCTCCTCTATCCTATCAAGGGCGTAGTTAAGAATCATATTAGAAGGCATATAGTGCTTGTGAAAGAGCTCTACCCCATCATAGTACTCTTCGGTATCTTCGGCAAAGAGCATAAACTTATCGCTAATAGAGCCAAAGATATCACTAGAAAATAGCACCCCTGTCTTCTTATCGTATGTTACAAATGCACCGGGAAAGTGAGCATATGGGGTAAAGATAAATTCAAGCTCCCTACCATTTGCATTCAGCTTCCAGTCATGCTCATCAACAAGCCAAAATGGTGTCTTCCAATTATAGTGCTTTAGGAGTGTAGCACTACGCCAGTGTGTGATAACATACCTCTCCCCATCGGGAGGAAACAACTGCTCCAATATTTCAAATGAACCGGTAATATCGGGATCTTGATGGTGAAAGATAATATATTTGATATGGCTCAGTGGTACAAGGGACACCAATTTCTCTAGAATCACGGGCAACACGATCCTACTACCGGGATCTATAAGAATACTCTCTTTTCCATTCTTAATCAGGTACACATGACACTGAAAAGGGTCATTTGGTACTACATAGCCTATCCAGTAAATATCCTCTGCTATCTCTATAGGTTTCGTTAAATCATACTCCACATAAAACTCCTCCTTTCATACATACATATATTTTACATCTTTAGAATAAATGTGTTTACATATCTAACAAATAGGAATTGTTGTAAAATAATGTGCCATAGGGAGGTGGGAACATGAAAATATGTAAATCACTCAGTGTTCTGATAGCAATTGTTATGTTGGTTGGCACTTCTCTCCCCACAATGACATCTGTATCGGCACAGACACTAAACACACCTATATCTCCAATAGAGTATCAGCGCATGCTTGGCATTGGTATCAATGTGGATTGGGTAACATTCCAGAAATGGCGCAAGGGCTATACAGCAACCGTGGCACTGGACTTTAAAAAAATAGGTTTTCAGCATGTCCGCATACGTGTGGCAGACGACAGCACCCAGACAATAGCGCTCCTGCATCGTGTGGTAAATGACTGCTTTAAGGTGGGGCTGATACCCATAATCGCATATGCTGCCAAAGACTTTAATAGACATCCCTCCCAGGAAACCCTGAAAGAATCTGTGGCATTTTGGAGCAAGATATCAGAAGAGTTTAAAGATTATCCCTATCTGCTGTCCTATGACATGATTATTGAGGTGGGCAAAGAGCTAAACAACTATCCAGACCTTCTAAATGAGTTTTACAAACAGGTGATACCAACCATAAGGAAAGTAGATCCATACCGCATCATATTCATATCCCCCCGTTATGCCTCAAACCCGTACTATCTTGATGAGCTGTATATTCCACCAGGGGACAACTATATCATGGGAGAGTGGCACTTCTATGCAGCAGGCCCTAACCCAAAGATAGGAACAAACAAACAGTGGACCACAGGCACACCCTATGAAAAATCTCTCATATGGAACAAGATAGAAGCGGCACTTAGCTGGCAGAAGAAAACGGGCTTGCGCACATGGGTTGGAGCGTGGATGCCCGGCAACTATAACAAAGGTGACACATACTCCATTGGCCAACAGATAAACTTTGCCTCATACATGTCCTGCTCTCTACTGTATGCCCGCATACCATTTGCCATCAATGCCGATGGCCAATTTTACGATATAGAGCACTACCAGTGGAGAAGTGACAGGTATCCTGTGCTCATGGCCGTACTATACCCCTGCCATCCCAAAGGAAAGATGTTATGGAATTAGAACGATTTTTCATATCAACACATATTTAGAATGATTCTCTCGCATGAGATATAATACTTAATATGTATAAGAAAAGAAACACAAACAAACAATTGATACCAAATCGTGTAAAACAGGTAAAAACATATCTCATAGGTTTGTTATCGATAATAGGAATCGTATCAACATATATCGGAGGTCATGTTTTATCAGCTGTAGAATTTCTCACACTGCTTGCCGGCGTGTTGCTGACATTTATTATCATGTATACCTTCTCTGTTCTCAGTAGCATCATTATTGCAAGCACCATCATATTTGGCCTATCGCTATTTGTGGTGACCTATGCCCTGCTACACCAGAATGTCAATCAGGTTCAACTAATTACCCATCAACTGCTATTCGCCACCATATTCCTGTCGTGGTGGCTTATAGTAGCCCTAATATACACAGAGGAAGAAAATCTCATAAAGCTCAAAGCAATGCTAAACCAGTTAAGAAAAATAGATCCTGTCAGTGGAGTTCTTACATTCAATGAATTTATCAGCGAGATGTTCCTTGTTACCAAAGCCATTGCACGAAGAAATGAACCGGCATCATTCATATTCATAAAGATAAAAACCCCTCTGGGCAAAGAGCCCAAGACTCTTTTAAGAATCATTGGCAATACCATACTCGATAGCATCAGAAGGGGATACGATATAGTAGGGAAGACTGGAAATAACACCTTTGTCATCATGCTACAGGGAACAGATACAGATAAAGCCAACATAGTGATAAATAGAATACTTCAGAAGCTGGAAAAATATCCCAAAATATCGGGAGAAGAACTGAGAAAGTATATGGAAATATATACCCTACCGGCAACAGAAAATCCGGAAACCAATGAGCAAATTATAAGGGATCACACACAATGATAGCAATGCTATTTATCAAAGCACTATCTTGGCTGTTTTACTTTATTGTGGTAGCCTTCTGGGTCATCATGTTTTATTACACTATTCTCGGTATATTCGGCATCATATACAAAGTAGAAACCATGGAGCAAGAGCCTAACATACCATCGTATTTCCCTAGTGTAGCCGTTTTTATCCCTGCCCACAATGAAGAGGTTGTCATATTTGAAACACTCGATGCAATGGCATCGCTGGAGTATGAAGGCCCTATGAACATATACCTGCTCAACGACAATAGCACAGACAGAACAGGAGATATAGCCGACTTCTGGGCAAATATATTTGTCAATATACATCATGTGAAAGTGCCACCGGGAGAGCCAAAAGGTAAATCCCGTGTTCTTAACTACGGAAGGCATATCAGCTACGAAGAAGTTATCGCCGTTTACGATGCCGATAATAGACCTAACCCCGACGCCGTAAAGCTCCTTGTCTACAAGCTTATGGAAAACGAAAAATATGGAGGAGTCGCCGGATACTATCGGTCTTACAACATGTACAAGACGATACTAACAACCATGATCGGATTAGAAAGTTTGCTATATCAGCTAACTATGCAATCTGGCAGGTGGAAACTCCTCAAGTTAGGTAGCTTTCCGGGCACCAACATGATGATAAAAAGGCATGTGCTCGATGAAATAGGAGGCTGGGACGAATATGCCCTCGCCGAAGATGCCGAACAGAGTCTTGCCCTAACAGCCCGTGGTTATCTCATAGCCATAGAACCCCGTTCTCAATCGTGGGAACAAGAACCAGAAAAGTTTTCTGTATGGTTCAGACAACGAACGCGGTGGATGTTAGGCAACCTATATCTCGTGCAAAAAACCATAGCAACAAAGGAATATCGAAGCGGTAGAAACCTGTGGAATGCCATACAGCTAATATCTGTTTATTATGTGTTTTTCACATTTGTCATACTATCAGATATATGGTTTGTATTGGGTCTTTTGGGTATATTCTCAGCAGGTACTCATCTACCCCTATTAACCCTATGGTTTGAATCATGGTGGATATATGCCACACAACTTATTGTGGCAGCATTTTTAGAAGGTGAGCTAACACCGAAAAATATCATCATAGCAACCATTATGTACTTTACATATGCCCAAGCATGGCTGGTAATATTGGCCAATGCGTGGATACAACAATGGAAAGCCCGAAGAAAAGGGCACACCATTAAATGGGATAAAACCCCAAGATTTTAAATCTACAGCTTGCTTATATACCTGTCGCCACCGTCAGGAGCTACGGTAAAGACTATGCCACACCTTTTCTCTGTCTTCAGCCTATGGGCTACCAGTATATTGGCAGCTGCCGAATAGCCAAGGAATAGGCCATGTTTCTTTGCAAGGTAGCCGTGAAACTCCCGTGCCTCTTCAGGGTCGAGATCTATCTCGGTGTCTACGGTATCTTTGTCATATGCAGGTAGATAGTTTCTGCTAAGCCCCTCTATCACCGTGCCTTCCTTAGGTCTTATACCAAGCACATACACATTGGGGTTTAATCTTCTAAAGAAATGGGCAAGCCCCGATATGGTGCCACCTGTACCCACACCAAGGGCTATGCAATCTGGCACATCAGGAAGGTCGGCAAGGGCCTCAGGGCCTGTTGTCATCTCGTGGGCAAGGCCGTTGACAGGGGTATAATGCTGTGCTGTGTAGAAATAACCCTTTTCCTCTGAAAGCTCTCTAACCGTATCTATAACATCATCTCTTTCAACCTCTATGACAT
>JAADFF010000083.1 GCA_013153035.1 Dictyoglomota bacterium
TATTCCTATTGCGGGAGATGAGATAACGGAAGCTTTATCAAATAGATATCTTCTCCCTTTTACAACTGCCGAGAGAATAAAAATAAAACTCTCAACAGAAAAAGAGATATCAACAAGAGATATATTAGGCAACAAAGTTTACATAACAAAAGAAGAATATATCGACACAATTAAACCTGTTGTGGATGAGCTAACCTCTCAGATAGCTGAAAAGATTTTATCTCTTGGCGGTAGTGCACCTAGAGCTGTCATTCTTGTCGGCGGAGGCTCTCGAACACCTATTATAAGAGAAATGCTTGCAGAAAAACTATCACTTCCCCTTGAGCGGGTAGGGATACGTTTCCCTATGGGAAGAGGATTTAAGATTCTTCCTAGAAGACTAGCAGATCCAGCATGGGCTGTAGCTGTGGGAACAACTCTTCTGGCATCAGAACACCAAGGAGTTCCTTTAATAAAAGTCACGCTCAACGGAATTCCCATCAGCCTATTTAGCCTAACATCACCTACTGTTAAAGAGGCTATGGCAAGACTAGGACTATCATTAAAAACTTTTTACGGAAAACCTTCCCCTGGAACTGTTATTACCGTCGATGAAAAACTTGTGTCATTTCCCGGTATGATGGGAAAACCTCCACAGATTACGGTGTCAGGCAAAAAAGCATCTTTGGATACATATCTCTCAAATGGAGATGAAATATTGATTATCAAGGGAGAAGATGCTCCTATATATACCCCCCCTATCGAAGAAGTTTTATCGAAAGCTACCCCAAAAGTATATATTGATGAAAAACAAATAGATATACCATTTCAACTAAGAAATAGAGAACACCTTCCTGTATCAGAAATAGCTGATGGAGAAAATTATCTTCTTTATCCAAGTACTGTAGAAGAACTTATTTTGTTCCTAGAAAAGGAATACGGCAAACTAATACCCGCGAAAGATATCTCACCAGATTCCAAACTTGTCAATCTAAAAGAAGTATATCTGAAATCTATAAAAGACAATTTGCCAGATTCTACCGAAAAACCACAAGAAAGATTTTCAAATGTTGTTCATATCATAAGTCCCGTAGGCAATAAAGACATTCCATACACACCTGGTGACATTGTTGCATCCATACTATCTAAAGTACCCGATATAATTTCATCTCTAATGTCCGAAGGTAAAAAAATCACCATATACATCAACGGCACAAAGGCAGGATATTCCGCTCCGCTTCAGTCAGGAGACACAATAGAGTTGAAGCTAGAATAGTTACCATATATCCCTACGCTTCCATACAGACCAAGCCCAGGCCATAATCACAGTTGGAGCAAAGAAGCTCATCCACAAATTGGCTGTCTGTTTACCAAAAAACACATCAAAGAAAGCATATATTATTACCAAAGCTATTAGAATCCACAACAAAACTCGTATATGTTCCCGAAGCATTACTATCACCTCACCAAGGGGGCCCCCGTCGGGGGCCCAAAAGATTAAGTTAAGCGTAAGTATCAAATCTATAAGGAGATTTCTGGGGCGTTTTAACTTGACTTTCTACAATAAGTTTCTGAATGAGCTCTTCTTGAGCAGCTGCTTGGTCTTTTACAATTTTCATAGCAATCTGTCTTTGCACGTCACCTGTAGCGGAAGCCTTAGACATCATTGCATAGGTATTTCCGACACCACCTATTTCCATAGCTACCACCTCCTCTATTAGGATAATCGGAAAAACCACAGAAAAGATTAGTTGAATTTGTCTACTAAAAATAAAAGGGGCAGAGATCTCTCTGCCCCTCATTTAAGGTATACAAAAATTTACTTCTTTGATACTTTTTCTCTTGCTGCTTTAATAGCCTCATCAAGGATTTCCACAGCCACATCAATATGGTCTTTGGTAATAATAAGAGGAGGAGACACACGAATAACACTATATCCACATGGCAGCATAATAAGTCCTCTATGGAATGCCTCATGCAAAACAGCATCTCTAAACTCAGAGTAATATTCTTTCGTCTCACGATCCTTAACAAAGTCTATACCGATCATAAGTCCCTTGCCTCTTACATCACCAATCTCCTCGTACTTATCCTGAAGTTCTCTAAGTCTTTTCATAGTATATTCTCCAACTTCTGCAATCTGAGGCAGAAGTGGTTCAAGAACATCGATTGTAGCTAAAGCAGCTGCAACAGATACAGGATTACCACCAAATGTATTACCGTGTGCACCTGGTGGCCAATCCATAATCTCATCACTGGCAACAAATGCAGATATAGGCATACCTGAGGCAATACCCTTTGCCGTTGTCAAGATGTCAGGTTTAACGCCCCAATGCTCAATAGCATACCATTTACCAGTACGGGCTACACCACTCTGCACTTCATCGGTAATAAGAAGAATACCATACTGCTCCAACATCTTTTTTAATCTGGGGAAGAAATCCTCTGGTGGAACAATGTATCCACCTTCACCTTGAATAGGCTCCACAACAACAGCTGCAACATCTTCAGGGGGAGCTACAGTATGGAAAACCTTATCAAGGTATTCAAGTACAACATCTGTAACCTTCTCTTTGGGAACCCCAAATGGTGTACGATATGGATCAGGATATGGAATATGTACGACCTGAGGCATCATTGGAGCAAAATATCTTCTTTGAATAGCTTTAGAAGCAGTCAAAGCAAGGGTACCCATTGTACGACCATGAAAACCACCAAGGAAACCTATAACAATAGGTCTTCTTGTTTTATGTCTAGCAAGTTTTATAGCACCTTCAACAGCTTCTGTACCAGAATTTCCAAAAAATACTTTCTTTCTCTCACCGGCAACGGGAACAATTTCAGCAAGTTTCTTTGCCAGTTTTACCTGGATCTCATAGTAAAAATCCGTGCCACCAACATGAATAAGCTTTTGCGCTTGCTCCACAATAGCATCTCTGACTTTAGGGTGAACATGCCCTGTAGAGTTAACAGCAATACCAGCTGCAAGATCAAGGAATTTATTTCCATCGATGTCCCATAACCATACTCCCTCTCCCTTTTCTATCACAGCAGGATAATCTCTTGTGTAAGACGGAGAGATGTACAGCTTATCCTCCTCAACAACACGTTTAGCATTAGGTCCTGGAAGTGGCATTTTTATTTCTGGTCTTTCCATATAAATACCCCCTTTTTCAAAATTTACACGAATATTGTATCACAAACTGGGTATTTTTTAGAATATTCATTAAAATTTATGAGAAATATGCAACAACAAATGCATATCTACAGAATATTTGTTGCATCTATGGAGATCTCTTTTATGCCATAAAATGGTTCTGCATATTGCATATAAACATAGTTGTCAAATAAAACGCGGGGGTGCTTGCCATGTAAAAAGACAGCAGGTCTTTTTGTGCCCTTGATTTTCTCAATAAACGCATGCTTTAAAGATTCTCCAACATCACGAAGTATCCGGCCTCGATCTTTAAGTACATAGGACGGTAATGGGTTTAAATGATAAGCAGGAGTACCTACTCGAGGGGAATATGGAAACACATGAAGTTTGTTAAACATATGTCTTCTTACAAATTCTACTGTTTTATGAAAATCTTCTTCTGTCTCCGTAGGAAATCCTACAATAAAATCACCACTAAGTCCAAACCCGGGGTCTATCTCTCTAACCGTTGAAAGATATTCATCAAGGATAGGTATATAATTCATCCTATTCATATCATTTAACACTTTACCACTACCACTTTGCACAGATATATGCATGTGATTGGCAACGCCGGGATGACTCCATAACGGGGTCAGAGAAAAAATTTTCTTATCAGGATATACACTAGAGATGCGTATACGCCCTCCAAAACGATAAGCCTCATCGGCAAGCTTTAAAAGCAAATATGATATGTCATGTACCCCATCAGTCCATAGCATAAGATTGATACCTGTAACAACCACCTCTGCGACTCCATCAAGCATAATCTTTCGCAACTCTTCTACTTTCTCTTCAAGGTTGTATGACACTACAGAGATACGGGTATCCCGTGAAAGACAGAATGCACACTGATAAGTGCAACCATCTTGAACTTTTAAAAATGCCCTACTGTGTTCCATAAGGTTAACCTTATGAGGTAAAGAAAGAGACACATCAAGCAATGTGGATAAAGTATCCTTTAATCTTATTACCTCATCATCTCTTGTAAAAAACATGTCATCAATAAGACCTTCCTCCAATAGTTCTCTACCCTTATGAACTGCTAAGCATCCCATAAGGAATATCTTGGCATTGGGATTTTCCCTTTTTATCTTTCTAATGAGTCTTAAACCTTCCCTTTCAGCTTTATGGGTTACCACACATCCTGCTATAATGTTAATGTCACCTATCTCACCTACGCTCACATTGATATTTGCATTCGCAAGAGCCGTTGTTATACGGGCAAGATCATATTGGTTAACCTTACACCCGAAATAAAAAACACCTACAGTCATCAAAGAACTCCTCCTATGTATGCAAGTATTGAAACACCAACAATGGCTGCTGTTTCGGCACGCAAAGTGCTCTTGCCCAAAGAGATTGGCATTGCTCCACTTTCCATCAAACCAGACTTCTCCTGAAGACTTAGACCTCCTTCAGGCCCCACAAGCACGGATACAGGGAAACGAACAGTTTGAGGTGATTGTCCTTCTATATCGAAAAATATATCTATATCATCATAGATGTCTTCCAGCTTTTGTGCTTCACGACATTGCGTTAGCCAGAAACGCCTGCGAACCTCTAGAGAAGAAGCCAATATAGATATGCATCGTTCCTTTTTATTATCAGACCATTTTCTTACTATGGTTCTCTCAGTAAATACAGGGGTTATACTTCTAACCCCTAACTCCCCTAACTTAGCAATAGCCCAATCCATACGTTCACCCTTAATAATAGGGAGATATACATCTATAGGAATCCTATCATCTTCATGATAAGAAACCTCTGTCAGCACAATGCGATGCCCCTGACTGCGAAGTACTCCCTCCGCATATCTGCCAGCACCATCAGTCAAAGCTATCACGTTACCATCTTTCATACGCATAACCTTTAAAAATCTACGATAAAGAAACTTATCAAGTTCCACATAATTTTCATGCCACAGATTAGAAGGCACAAAGTATATATCAGCCACGCATTAGCACACCTACCCATTCACCCATCTCTTTATGGGTTATATAGCGGAATCCTGCCTTTTCATAGAGATGTAGAAAATCAGTAAATTGTTCCTTCAAAATACCAGATGCTATAAACAGTCCTGAGCCAACTGTTTCCTTCATGGGTACAGATATCTCAGATAAAATACTCCACACAAGATTAGCCATTACTACATCATATCCTTGCCCTCTGTATTTAAGAGCATCTTTTTGGAAAACCTGTATATTATCCAGTCCATTGATTGCTATATTATCCTGAGCCACCTCAACGGCAACAGGGTCAAGATCAAAGGCAAACACTTGTTTCGCTCCCAACCTTGAAGCAGCTATAGCAAGGATGCCACTACCCGTACCTATATCAAGTACTGTCTTATTTTTTACATTCACATCTGCTAATAACCGAAGGCATAATTGGGTAGTCTCATGCTCCCCAGTGCCAAAAGCAATGCCACTGTTAATATAAATGGGAAGAAAACCTTCTGCAAGTTCACTATCCTTTAGCCATGCAGGAATAATTTTAAAAGGTGGCACCTTAATAGGTCTATAATTATCTCTCCATGATTTCAACCAACCATTTTCTTCAACAGACGAACCTATCTTGATATCGGCAATCCATACATACGACCGCAATGTATCCTTAATAGCCTCCACCATATCATCTTCAACAAATAATACAAAACGATGAGCACCATCTGTTCGTTCGATAAACCCTTCTGGGGCAATGGAATACAGGTATTCATATACATCTACCGGTAATTTATCATTGATAACATCAATTTCTATTTGCTTCATCATCTGTCTCCTCCAACGCCTTTTTAGCAGCCCACAATGTTTCAAATATTCGTTCAGGACTATATCGTCTGGGCCCAACAAGACCGATAATACCTTCAAGTCCTCTATGGGAATACCTTACAACCATTATCATCCAATCTTTAACAGCCCCATCGGTAAACTCCTCACTAAACATAATTGTCGGTTCACTTGTAGCAATCATAATACGCTCGTACCAATCATCCTTTTTCAGCTTTGTAATAAGATGCCTAATACGACCAGAAACATCTCCTTTATCAACAAGGTATTCTATACCGCTTTCCATAACTCTTACCTGCATTGCCCTATCAACAAGTTCGGCAAACCATGATGGATAAAGGTGTCTACTTTCATAGATATCCTTAAGATATCGCCCAATAACACTATTCTTTATATCATCCAAAGTTTGTGAAGATATCTGAGATTCATCTACAAATACTTTTACAAATTCCCCTGTTGAGAGTAACAATCCAACGATATATTTCTTATCAACCTTAGGAAACACCATATCAACGATAACAGCTTCGCTAGGCACGTATGTTCCCATACTCATTTCCCGCACAGAAGATGCTATCTCATCCACTACAGATCTAATTGCCTGAGCTGCCTCTCTAGCACTTAGTATGAGATTCTTGAATAGATGAACACTACTTTCATCCCACAAGGGAGCATAGATAAGATTATTGAAAAACCACCTATACGCCTTTACAGTAGGATATCTACCTGCCACCTTATAAGGATGCTCTAAAAAGCCCATATCCTCAAGAGCCTTAAGCTCCTTTCTGATCGTGGCACTACTCCACTTACCACCAATAGCATCAGCAATATCAGCTGACGCTACCGGTTCTCCCCAGTCCAGATACAATCTAATTAGCGTTGTGAGTATTTCACGCTGTCTCTGTGTTAAACTTTGCATAGGCATCACCTATTTAGATGATACCAAAAGGGGGAATGATATATGCCATTGGGTATAGATGTCGGAGGCACTAAAATAGCATACGGAGAAGTCGAAAACGGCACAATCATATGGAAAGAACAAATATCAACACCGGCATCTCAAGGAGAAATAATACAGACTCTAAAAACCATCATATTATCCTACAAAGGAAATCGTATTGGTATAGGTATACCCGGTCAGGTCAAAGACGGAGAAGTGCTATTTACCCCAAACATCCCTTTGTCTGGCATAAAATTAGCAAAGCTCCTCCATCAAGAAACAGGAAAAGATATCTTTGTAGAAAATGACGCTAATGCATTTTTAATTGCAGAGGCACAATGGGGAGTAGCCCAAGGATATAAGAATATTATTGGTATTACATTGGGAACAGGGATTGGTGGAGCTATAATGATAAACGGCAAGATATGGCAAGGGGTTCACGGTGCTGGCGCTGAATTCGGGCACATGGCTGTAATGGAAGATGGTCCCATATGTGGATGTGGAAGTAGAGGCTGCGTTGAGGCTATTGCCTCACCAAGAAGCATTGAAAAATGGGCTGAAATTGAAAAGCAATATGGGATGCCAACAATAATGGACAATATATCTATGGTAGAAATTATGGAACTAAAGGACAACGATACGCTGGCTAAAATAGCCTATGATAGATTTATAAGGTACATTGGAATGGCTGTAGCTAATCTCGCTAATATATTAGATCCGGAGGCAATAGTCTTTGGCGGAAGTGGGGTACTATCTTGGGACATATGGCAACAAGATGCACACGCTGTATATGAAAGAAGGGTGCTTCCCAGCCTAAAAGGCCAAATACCATGGCTAAAAGCCCGCTTCAGCAATAACGCCGGCATCATTGGTGCTGCGGCATTAGCTATATAATCAGCTACCGATAGTTATAGACATAAGCTGGATCTTTTATAAACACAAAGTCCTCTTTAGGGCTAAAGTAAATATCTTTGTAGAATCTGTCTTTATCGTCATTGGGCATTTTCATCCATAAGTATCCTTCTATCATTGTCAAAATGCGATCCACTACAATGTTATCCCTACCCTCTTCTGGCAATGAAATATACACTTCATGCTCTTCACGAAGACCTGTTAGTATATCTCTTATGTATTTGTTAATAAGTTCTCTTTGTGAAACATTTTCATCAAGTTCTATTGTTATGCTATACAAGAGAATCACCCCTTTCAACAAGTGATTTTACCATACAAGAGCCACAGTCTCCTTTACAACCTATAGGGTACTTACCCTGCAAATAACGAGCATATTCCACATCTAAGATAGCAGATGGATCAATATGCTTTAGACTTTTCCATGCCTTCATATCATTAGCCTCTTCCACCAGGTCCTTAAGAGATTCCCCCCTTACAACATACCTATACGCCAAATCACCCGAAAAACGAGATAATGCATACTCTTCAAATGCTTCTTTATACGATGGAAGAATAAGCTGCACAGGTAACTTATTCTTTCTAACTAACCTCTTCCATGCCAATATTTCTTTTTTTATAAATGATCTTTTAGGAAATTCAAGTTTTTCAAATGGTGTCCATGGTTTAGGCACAAGCACCGAAAACGATATAGTCACTTTTAAACCTGAAACACCATCGATTGCCCTTTTTACAAATTCTACACCAGCAGCGGCATTATACTCTGGATCATCTCCAAGCCCCATAATAAAATACAACTTTATACTCTTTAAACCATTTTCCACTCCAGCTTTTAATAAAACATTGAGATGTTCCGGATCAACATCTTTGCCTAGTCTTTTCTGAAATTCTCTATCACCATGTTCTACAGCAAATGTCATACTTCTATTACCAGAGCTGGCAAGCAACGAAATAAGTTCGGGAGAAGACTCATTGACATGAAGAGAAGAGGGCACAGGTCTATATCCCATATTCAACACAGACTTTGCAACATCTATAGGCTGCTTATGAAGAGACAAACTGGCAGATACTAGTCCCACAGTATCTGTATCTATTTGCTTTGTTTGTAATATAGATACAATTTCGTCTGGAGAAAAGTGGCGAATGGGCCTATATGTGTATCCATAGACACAAAACCGACATCCTACATGACAACCTCTACCTATTTCAATAAGAAAAAAGTTTTCAAACACACTCTCTTTAGGAACAATAAGTGAATATGCGGGTTCACGAAGGTTTAATACTTTGTGAACAACAGCAGATCTATCACCAGGTCTTATAATCCATGGTGGCAACGGTTTATTAGATGAAATATGTTCAACAAGAGCATGTATAGCCTCTTCTCCATCTCCTACAATAACATAGTCAACATAATCATTTACAATAAAGGGATTGAAATATGTTGTAGCACCACCTAATACGATAAGTGGATTTGAAGGCAGTTGCCTTACTTTTTTAAGAAATGGGATAAGACGGATAAGCCCACCCTCAAAAGGAAAAGATATAGCAATAATATCAAAGCTATCAAGTGGATACTCCTTTTCAAATGACCAGTCTTCCTCAAGAGACGAATCAAGAAATAATCTGTCAACCTCGAACCCTTCTCGCTGCCACAATCTCATAACATGTTGATAGCCAAGATTGGCCATACCAACACCATAATCACCTGGAAATACCATAAGAACTTTACCAACAAAAGAAGAGGGAGAAGTATGCTCTACATACTTCTCCCCCGCCAGTAATTCTTCCCGCCTTGCTCGTTTATTCCACTCTACATAGCTCTGTTTCGCCACAAACTATCCCTCAGGGAAAAACACATCTTCATCGCCCATATCTCGTGATCTACGTGAAGATGATCCTCTAGTATACCTCGATTTTCTTCTTGTGCGGCTAATAGGTTCAAGGCCTGCTGCAACAACAGTAATCTCCACTTCCTCTTCATCCATGGATGGATCCTCAACAACACCATACTTAAAGAGCTCCTCTTCTTCAATGGTAACCATATTGAGTGCATCCTTGATATAGTCCATAACACCATAAAACTCATCAAGGTCTATAACATCCATGTGTTTGACACGAACATTGACAAGCACAGATTTAGGCTTCATCGTGCTAAGGTCAATATCTAGAAGTGGCGAGTTAATGGCCTTTTCAGCAGCCTCTTTAACCCTATCTCCTCCCTGTTCACCTCTGGACTGCCCAAGACCGATGTAGCCACGACCTGCTTCGCTAAGAACAGACCTTACATCGGCAAAATCTACATTAATCGTACCAGTAGTAAAAATAATATCTGTAATACCCCTAACTCCTCTTATAACAACTTCATCAACAAGTCTGAATGCCTGTCCTAAAGAAATTCCCTTTCTATGATCTCTATATGCAACTTTAACCTTTTCATTGTCTATAACAATAAGAGCATCAACAAAACGAGCAAGTTCCTCCATGCCTTTAAGGGCAAGGGCGCGCTTTTTTCTGCCCTCAAACAAAAATGGTAGCGTGACAATACCAACAACAAGTGCTCCCTCATTTTTTGCAACTTCGGCTATTACAGGGGCTGCTCCTGTTCCTGTGCCACCTCCCATACCGGCAACAACAATGACCATATCGGCTTTGTCTATAGCACGAGAGATATCTTCCTTACTCTCCTCTGCAGCTTTTTTACCTGTTTCAGGATCACTACCAGCACCGAGGCCACCTGTAATAGCTTCACCTAATCTTATGCGAACAGGAACCTTTTTAAGTTTACTAAGAACTTGACTATCTGTATTCATGGCAACAATGTTAATATAAGAAATATTCTGAGAAGCAAGAGTATTAACAATGTTACCTCCAGCTCCTCCAACCCCAACAATAGTTATCTGAGCCCCTCTACTCTCCTCTGCATTAGGAAAAGAACCAAATGAAGAGGACTGGGGCACTTTCTCTTCTCCCGTTTGAATTTTTTCTGCCTCGGCACCCAACACCACAGCCCCATACCTCCTTTATCGTTACATAAATACAACTTTCTAAGTTCTATTCTACTTGATATGATACCACAAAATACAATTTCGTTAAGTGTTTATGGGGTATCTTTAACGACTATAATTCTCCTATGTGTAAAGTCAACATATTTTC
Source organism: Dictyoglomota bacterium (assembly GCA_013153035.1). Classification (GTDB taxonomy): domain Bacteria; phylum Coprothermobacterota; class Coprothermobacteria; order Coprothermobacterales; family JAADFF01; genus JAADFF01. Next base: position 10,964 of record JAADFF010000083.1, read on the forward strand.
CTTCACTTTGCCATATTTTATCCCAGTATTTATCAACTCTCTCACAAGCCTCCAAATCATAAAGTGGAATAATAACAACTTTTTCAGTATTAGAAGAAGTGTAAGTCAACCGCGCATAGTTACCAATAATGTATACCTGCCCGGGTGTGCCTCTATGTTTAAAAAGCTGCTTACATAAAATAGACGAAGATATAAGATGTAAACCTTTTATTTCTATATCTGTTAACGCACCTGTTTTTGGTATATAAAATGTTTCAAGTCCCTGAGGGACATTGTCAAATGCGTCTATACGAAATGCCCTATTATCATTTGACACATAATATACAGTGTCATCAGTTTTTACAGCAAATAACATGCTCGGTTCTGTTACCGAAACAGTTAAGACCCCCTTCCAGTAAGCAAATGATACTTTATCTATGAGAACATTTTTAGATTTAATACACTCAGCTACCTGTTTAGAGGGAATCTTCCATATAGCATCACTGCTAATACCACATATCGTTAAATATGTTTGCACCTTGCTTTGGGCAATATAATCTTTATTTAAATGCAACTCTATCCTGGAAACACTGGCAAAGGTTGGCATATATATCGGAAGAAATAATAAGCCACACAAAAAAACAACAATAATAAAAAGCACCAATATACCTCGTATCAATTTATTTTTATTATCTCGACTTTTTCCCCTTGAGGAACCCTTTTTATTTGCTTTATCGAACTTATGCCTTGCCATAACTTGCCGTTTTTAGAACCTCCTCAACAAGTTCTTCAAAAGCAAGTCCCATATGCCTAGCAGCATCAGGAACAAGAGAAACACTAGTCATACCTGGTATTGTATTGACCTCTAACACATACAAGATACCGTCTTCAGAAAACATAAAATCAAATCTTACAATACCATCTAAACTCATGGTTTCAAAAAGCAAGGGTATCTTCCTTTCAAGTTCATCATAAACAGATTCAGGAACAGGAGCAGGTATAAGATGCTTGGCAGCACCCGCAGTATACTTTGTTTCATAATCAAAAATCTCTGCCCCATACACAATTTCTATAAGAGGTAATAAAACGACTTTTCCATCAATATTTTTATATGCTCCTAAGGTTAGTTCTCTTCCTTTAATAAACTCTTCTATAACTGGTACATCCCCCATCTCTAAAATATCATTGATGGCCTTAACAAGATCTGTATCATTATCTACAATATGTAACCCTATAGTAGACCCCCCATATCTGGGCTTCACAACTACAGGATATCCAACGCCAGTTTCCCTAATCTCATTTGGAGAAAAGTGAGACGTATAAGTAACATACTTAGGTACATGAAATCCGGCATTCTCGAAGAAATATTTACTAAGCAGCTTGTCCATAGCAATAACACTGCCTCTGACACCACTACCAGTATACGGTATTTTTAACGATTCAAGAACACCTTGTACCTTCCCATCTTCACCAAATCGACCATGTAAAGCAACAAATACAGCATCAGGACTTATTGTTGCAAGAGTATAAACCCAATCATCATCTGCAGTATCAATAAGATGCACCTGATAACCTTTTTGGGTTAAAGCATTAGCTATTGACAAACCTGTTTTTTGAGATATTTCTCTCTCCTCTGAAACTCCACCATATAGCACAACAATTTTTTTCATAACCATCACCGCCTATATTATAAACGACAAAAGGGGGCAGACATCTGCCCCCTCAACAGGTACCACCCCTTAAATTACTTCTTTGCAACGGCGTCTTTGAGCTTCTTACCGGGTCTGAATACAGGAACATCCTTAGCTGGGATGTCAATAGGTTCACCAGTCTGAGGATTAACACCCTTACGGGCCTTACGATGAGAAACGGCAAACTTACCAAAACCAACGATGCTAACCTCTTCTCCATTTCTTAGAGAATCAGTAACAACATTGATAAAAGCATCGAGGAATCTCTCTGTGTCTTTCTTAGTAAACCCGGTAATCTCGGCTATCTTGTTTATAAGTTCTGCCTTGGTCACTACTCTCACCTCCACATTTATCGTTTGCAGTGAGATTATACCACAAATATGCGACTTTTAAGTCTAGGAGTAGAATAAATATAGAATATTATGAAAGGGGGACATACGATGATAGAAAGAACCCTTGCCATTATTAAACCCGACGCGGTAGAAAGGGGGTTTATTGGCAACATTATTAGTCGCATTGAGCGCAAAGGTTTCCGAATTGTAAAAATGAAAAGTATGGTGTTCTCAAGAGAATGTGCAGAACGATTTTACGAGGAACATAAAGGAAAACCCTTCTATGAAGGGCTCATAAACTTTATGAGTGGAAGACAGGTTATTGTCATGATACTAGAAAGAGAAAATGCTGTAAAAATACTAAGAAAACTTGTTGGTAGCACAGATCCTGCCGAAGCAGCCCCTGGCACCATTAGGGGAGATATCGGGCTAGGCTTACCTGCAAATTCTATTCATGCCTCTGACAGTGTCCATTCCGCATCCAGAGAAATCTCTATTCTGTTTGGAGAAGAGGAGGCCAAACACACATAAAAATAAAGGGGGCTATAAAGCCCCCTTTTATTACTCAATATCCAGTTTTCTACCTCTACGTGTTTCTTTATATTTGGGTAGTGTGATAACAAGCACACCATCATCAAATTTAGCCTTGGCCTCTTCCGCTTTTACCATCTCAGGCAGAGGAATAACTCTCTCAAAAGCACCATAGGAAATCTCACTGTAGATTATATTGCTGTCTTCAGATTTCTTCTCCTGCTTATACTCACCTCTAAGAATAACCCTATCCTCATCAACAATAACTTCTACATTATCCTTATCAAGTCCAGGAATCATAGCCTTTATGATAAACTCATCACCAGTGTCCTCCATCTCAATAGCTGGCATAGCAAAGCCAGCGCGGTGAGCTATAACATCTTCTTCAAACAGTCTGTTCATTTCTTTCATCATTCTCTCAAACTCGCTGAAGATGTCTCCCCATCTTCTGATCATATACATCCCCCTCCTTCCTGTATGTTATTTTCCATTTCAATTTAAAATTACCAAGTATAAGAACTATTTATTCACCCTCAGGGCACATACAATTTCACCTTTGATTTCCTTTTTATCCAAAAGAACCTCTAGTATCTCTCCAGGAGTACCCACAATAAACTCTTCATATTTTTTTGTTATCTCTCTACCTAAACACATTTGTGTATCCGGCATAACATCACTAAGTATTTCTAAAGTCTCAACGATCTTATATGGCGTTTCATAGAAAACAATATTGACTTTTATGTTGTAAAACAACTCCAAAACCTTTTTACGTTTGCCCTTTTTCTTAGGCAAAAATCCTAAAAACACCCACGGGTCCCTAACCGGAAAAACTGACAAGAGAGCGGTAATAGCAGAAGGACCAGGCACAGGCACAACCTCATATCCCTCGGCAAGTAAAGTATCTACTATACCATTACCGGGATCAGATATACCAGGAGTTCCAGCATCAGAAATGATAGCTATATCATAGCCTTCATCAAGGAGGCTTTTGATGTACTCATACGTTTTTTCTCTACCAACTTCTCTGACTGTAATAATCTTCTTACCGGAAATACCATAAGCAGATAGCAACTTACGAGCTATAGAAGCAGTTTCTGCTCCTATGATGTCTACGCTCTTCAAAACTTCAAGAGCCCTGAGCGTAATATCGCCCAGATTACCAATAGGAGTAGCAACAACATACAATGTAGACAATGTCTATACACCTCCATCATAGTAAAACGATTTAACCCTGCGAGAGTTTATATCTATATATTCCACAAAAGGTACACCAATCAATTGTTTAGTAAGCACCTTCACAACCCGCTCTCTTCCCCTACTAGATACATAATGCCCTTCATACACGGTATACAAACCCAAACGTCTTTGTGTCTTTTCCATCAGGTGAAGTGTATAAGCATCTATTATGTAGACAATAACACCATGCGAAGACACAATATCAAAACCTACATTGAGAAACAAATCCGGTTCTCCTACAAGGGCAACAGAACCCCTACCAGAACCTTGCCGATAAAAAGGAGGGTTAAATATCACAACATCGGCAAAATCATTCATAGAAGACAGATTTGATATATCTTCACATACTGGCACAAACACTCTCTCAAGCTCATTCAAAGATATAGTCATGGATAACGATTCACACATAACGGGATCTTTTTCTACAAGATAATATTTCTTACCGATGCCATGGCTGTACATAGACAGAGAAACAATACCGCTACCAGCCCCGAGTTCTACAACATCAAGTGCATCTACACTACGCACAATATGTCCCAATATCACACTGTCAACGGCAAAACGAAAACCTTTCTGGGGCTGAACTATAAAACGATACTTATGAAAAGTAGGCTCGAGTGTAAAACTATTCACTGGCTTTAAGCCTCCTATATCGATTGATAACTACCGCCAAATCAAGATGACGAACAGCAGCAAACGAGTATGCCTTCTTCAACCCAATATGAGAGAGAATTTCATCCCACAAACCTTCATCCCATACCTTTTTCAAAATATCCTTAAGTTCTAAGGGGTCAACCAATGTGCCAAACTTTCCATTCCCTATAGCCTGCATCAACCCACCTATAAACTGTAGTTGGGAATAGGTATTAAACATATCATAGCCATAAAATGTAATTTCTTCCTTACCATAAATAACTTTATCTAGAGAAGGCACTTTGACTTTGGGTTTTGAAACAGATAAAGACTTTGAAATCCAAAACCTTTTAAGAGGTTCCTTTGCCGGTGGAACCTCTTCTTTTATACGTTGTGAAGGATATTCTTTAACAATCTGGCGAGCTTTATCCGTAAAATCATAAGGCTCATAGTACTCCATCACAATAACGGTATCGGCAATATCGAGAAAATCTCCAAGACCCCCAACAACCATAATAGTAGAAACTCCAAATTTATCATATAACTCTTGTATTCTGTCTATAAGAGGTGTAATAGGTTCATATTTTTTGGGTATTAGTCTCTGCATACGATAATCACGCACCATAAAGTTGGTGGCACATGTATCTTCATCCATTAAAAGCAACTTAGCCCCAGCTTGTATGGCCTCAATAATAGATGCTGCTTGTGATGTAGAACCACTGGCATTATCTGTAGAAAAGTGTACTGTATCCTTACCACCAGGCAAACCATTGATAAACATAGATATATCAACTTTTTCTACTTTTCTACCATCTTCAGCTCTTACCCGTAATGTATCATAAGTCGTTACTACATATTCTCTGCCATCCCCTGGTATATGATAAAAAATACCTTTAGCTATGGCACTAAGGAGAGTAGATTTACCGTGAAAACCTCCTCCAGTTATCAGAGTAATCCCCTTTTTGATAGCCATCCCGCTTACTGATTCTCCATGTGGTACCGGTATAGTAATACGCAAAGATTCAGGAGACTGGAATGGTATACCAGAAACCAAGGGTTTATCGCTAACACCACTTTCCCGGGGAAGCAAACTACCATCCGCCACAAAGGCAACATATCCATGTTCCTCAAGATATTTTCTTATAGCATAAGCGTTCTCGACTACATAGATGTGCTCCCAAAGTTCTCTAACATCTGTTTTAGTCAAAGCAAGTTCTCTAACAATAGAAGGAATAGCCTCATTAAACATGAATACAGCACCTTTACCATTGATTCGCCTACCAAAAGCTGGTAACCCCATATAAAATCTTAGTTGGATATAATCACTTTTCACTACCGAATTTGAGCGAAATATTATCTCCTGACCAGGCACATCTGTTGAAAATCGCCCACTACCACCCGTACCAAGATTCTTAGAATATTGCTTCAGTAACTTAGCAAACTTGCGAAGCATAAAATCCTCAAGTGCAAGTTTTCTTCTTGGGTTTTCGTTCATATCTTCGTTAATATTTAGCATTGCTAAAGGTATCTGAACGGTAACCTTAGAAGGAGATGCAAAGGGATCTCCTTGAACATGGTCTATAAATAACATAAAGCCCTGCTCGTGTTTATATTCTCCTCTAATATCCTTATACGCTTTATAACTCTTCCCATCCATGCTTTTTAGCATTCTAATAAGCTGTGTGTATTTTGACACACTACCACCTCCTACTTTCTATGCCTATGTTATAATCCTACCGTATAAAAGATAAAACATAACAAGCAGGTAGCGGACCCTTCGGGGACGGGTGAAATTCCCTACCGGCGGTAAAAGCCCGCGAGCCCCTTACGGGGTTGACACGGTGAAATTCCGTGGCCGACGGTAAAAGTCCGGATGGGAGAAGGGTCAATGAAGGGTCCCCCTGCAGTAAAAGGGGGTTATTTTTATGCACAAAGAAACTCTGCGGTTAAAAAATTTACTTATTCTCTCTGTTCTTATTGCCATTTCCTTCGTACTTGCCAGATGGCAAATTCCACTTATGCCACCGTACAATTTTCTAAAATTTGATCTATCAGAAACACCTATGATCATGGCTGTACTTCTATATCCAGAATTTACTCTTCTTACCGCACTGGCATATACAGCACTTGCATACATGGTCTATGATCCTATCGGTGCAACCTTCAAAGTTATAGCCGTACTCTCAATGATTTTACCTATCGGTATAGGGAACTTTTTTGCCCCAACTTACAGAAAACACAAAGGATTCCAAATCGGGCTCCTCATAATGGGAATAGCAACTAGAGTGGGTATCATGGTAGGAGTGAACTACTATCTTATAGAGATTGCACATTTCTGGGGCAACATATCCATGCCTATTAGTTACTATATTGTCATCATTCCCCTATTTAATTTAGGACAGGCAACACTCAATGCCATTCTTGGATATATAACAACAACACAGATAGAAAAAATACTGGCAGGAGAGGCTTAGGCTTCTCCTGCCTTACTTGATGAAGAAGGAACAATGTCAATAGGCGGTGGATCCTGCCATGGTTTTACCCTAAGATTTCTACTTTCATCACATGTAAGAACACAGTTTTCATAAATTCTATCGATATCAAACGTTGTATCGTAAAAAGTAGCATGAACCTTAGGATACACTCTATCTTTGATATATATTTTCTTACCCGATCTCAATGATTTGATCTCTGCAAGAAGATACTCATACTCTTCTTTCAACTGCTGATACTGTTTCCTCAGTTGTTCTTCCTCTTCTTCTAAAGATGCCACCTTTTTAATAAGTCCGAGATTACGAGCTTTTGTAAGATCTTTCTCAACATCCATTAGCTTTTTCTTGAGCTCGACAACCTCTGAAGATAATGTTTCAAAATGCTCTTTAACAATAGGGTCTATACCAACTCCGACATGTGTATTGGTGCCACGATCATTACCAAGAATAGGTGTAACAATATCATCACGAGCCATAACTTCCCCACCAACAATTCTTCCTCTAGCACGGGAAAGTATATAAACAGCCCCCCCAGCATGAACCGTACTTTGCATGAGAACATCCTCTACAACAACGTGGCCATTTGCCTCAACTTTAGCTGAAACAATCTCTTTTGCCAGTACATTACCACCAGCTTTAACGTAACCACCTGTTTTACATGTGATGCGACCTTGAACCTCGATATTTCCACCGGCCTCAATAGTAGCATCGGTAACAGAACCTTGAATATATACATCACCATTAGCTATAACCTTGAAACCGGGAAGCACATCACCATAAATACGAACATTCTGTACATTAGTAATATTTCCAACCTCATAATTCACATCACCATTGACAACAAATGTGTCTTCAACAACATATTTACCATATACTTTGCGTAGAATACCACTTTTCTTAGCAACAACACGCAAACCATCAGGAGTTACTTCTGTGCCTTCCCCAGCATATATCTGAAGATTAACGTCCTTTCCAGGGCGAGGAGGTATTGGCTCTCCAAAAACATCTTCTCCGGGAATACCAGGTGTTGGTGGTACCTTTTCAATGATAACGTCACCTTCCGATACAAAGACATGAGACGATATAGAATGCCAATCAACATTTTCCGTAGCAGAAATCTCTACAGGCTTGTCGGGATCGATTCTCACTATAACCTCCGCATCTTTTCCCCTTTCAGGAGGTTTACCCATACCTACAAGTGTTTTCTTGCGAGGACGTGAAAGGGCTTCTTCTATAAGAGACAAATCATATTTCTTTATACCTTTAGCTTCCAACTCCTCAACAACATCCTTAACCGTAAGTGGTTTACCATTTCCAAGCGGAGGATGATAAACGATATGAACCTCTTGCTTATTTGGAGAAACATGGATCTCTATATGGCCATCACGATTAACAGGTGGGCCTAATAAAACCCATTGCCCCAAATTACGTATAGCCATTCCTATAGCCTCTAAACTGCTAACAGGTATATGTTCTTCCGAAAGTACTCTTCTTACAACGGGAGGTGCGATTTTCTTTTTTAAACGGAGATAAGTACCCTGTTCATTAACATACAACTCTATACCATCAGCAATTTCCACACCCCTCCAAGCATTACTTGCAATAGTGCCCACTAGGCATCTCCCCTATATTTTTTAACAGACTGTACCTTACCCTCCATAGTAAGCTGTTTATCGGTTCTCTCATCTACTTTCAATGTATAAACAACTCTCTTTATCCCCATATCAAACATATGACGCTTGATATCTAAAATAGCCTGAAAAATAATTTCTTCCTCTCCCTCAATAATCGTGCACATAGGTGTAAGTTGATATTTTAGATTATATTTATCTAGAATCTCCAGAACATGGGCAACATATTTACTGACAGATGGAGTATCTGTTCCCAAAGGTGTAACAACTAATGATGCTATCACGTGAGACATAGGTATCACCTCCCTTTTATGTTATTATAGAACAAATGATTATCAATTCTAAAATACCGAATTTGTCAGTAGACGAAGAGGAAAAGTGGGCCTATCAGTTCTGGAAATACTTAATGGCTAGCCTATGGATTGTTGGTTTTATTTTAATTACCACAATAAAAATCACAATGTTTCATTCTTATATGATATTTGCACTATATCCCATATTAATTGCCATGTTCTTTCTCGATAGATACGGCACCATGTTTGTAGCAGGAATATCGGTAGCAATAGCAATGTGGTTCTTAGAAAACTATTATCTTATGCCATGGTATTTTATAATTTATGGCATCGCTTCGTTTATAGCGTATAAATATGCATATGGAGACACTCCAACAAAAAATATGTCTTCGCAAATGCCACATCTTATTCACCAACCTAAAGCAAAAGATGAAAAGAACACCATATATGTTATGTACGCTATGATTATCGTTGCCCTTGGAAGTACTTTAGTAGATATATTTTCCCTCGGTAAAACCATATTCATACTGAGATTTCCTATCCACATTATTGAGGCAACAGTATCGGGTATCGCCGCTATGCTTACCATTATGCTCTACGAACGGATAAAGAAAAAGAGGAGCGAACGCTCCCCTTACAAACCAATATAGAATATAATTCTAATCTAACTCTATTTGCCCAGCTTTTGTTGCAAAGCCTGCCAATCACTCTTAAAACGTTCTATACCCTCATCTGTAAGTGGATGATTAAACATTTGCTTTAAGACTTTAAATGGCATTGTAACGATATCAACACCAAGTAAAGCCACCTCTTTTACATGTCTGACACTACGAGTACTTGCAGCAATAATCTCCGTATCAAAATCATAATTCCAGAAAATATCGACAATTTCTTCAACAAGCTTTACGCCATCCCATCCTCTATCATCGAGTCTGCCCATAAATGGAGAAACATAAGTGGCACCAGCCTTGGCTGCGAGAAGTGCCTGCATCGGGGTGAATATCAGAGTAACATTGGTTTTAATACCCTCATTAGATAAAATAGTAACAGCTTTTATACCATCGGGGGTCATAGGTATTTTTACTACAACATTATCGGATAGATTAGATAGTTCTCTCGCCTCTTTAATCATCCCCTCTGCATCCTCACTAACAACTTCCAAACTCACAGGACGAGGATAAACGAGTTTTAGAATATCCTTGAAATGTATGTCCGGATCACGTCCCTCACGGGCAATGAGTGTGGGATTAGTAGTTACCCCATCAAGTACTCCCCATTTTAAAGCAGTCTCTATCTCCTGTAAATTAGCAGTATCGAGATATATCTTCATAAAACCACCCCCTTAATGGTATGTTTTACTTCTCTATGAGTTCTATCTCTACTTTTCCCTCATAAATTTCCCTGATAGCCTGTTCAACAGGTCTAATATAAGGTGTCTGTGCTGCAAGAAGCTCGGAATTTGCTCTTTCAAGTGCAATAGTATAAGCACGCAAACCTACACCCTTTACCACAGCATATCTAGGTAGCTTGGTTATTCTCATAAGATCATCAATAGATATCTGTCTTTCTACCATTATCGTTCTCCCTCCTTAAATTTATTGAAATCAAAATCTTCGTAGTCTATAACACCACCATTTTTCAATTTATTAATTAGATAGCGAGCACGACCACGAGTAACAACCCACTTACTCATATTTATTATATTCTTTATAGACTGAACGGCCACATCGAGATCCTCATTGAGCACCATAAAATCATAGTCTACTATATAATCAAGCTCCTGCAAACTCCTTAAAACTCTAAGTTTTCTTATTTCTTCGTCTTCAGTACCACGTTTATCAAGTCTGTTGGCCAACTCTTTTATACTTGGTGGAAGAAGAAAGATAAGGACGACATCATCTACACTTCTTTGGACTTGCATTGCACCCTGCATGTCAATTTCCAAGATAACTGTTTTCCCTTCAGCCAGTTTATCAAACACCTGTCTTTTAGGGGTACCATAATAATGCCCATGAACATAGGCCCATTCAAGCAGCTGGTTATTTACAACCATCTCTTCAAATTGTTTATCATCAATGAAAATATAATCTTTACCCGGTATTTCGCCGGGACGAGGCTTTCTTGTTGTAACAGAAACGGAAATATACAAATCGGGCATCTCTGCAAGAAGCCTTTTCACCACTGTACCTTTTCCTACCCCAGAAGGTCCAGAGATAACAATCAAACTACCTCCCATCAGTCTTCCTCCTCATCTTCATCTTCTTCATCCCACTCACCACGGGATACTAGTGTTTCAGGAAGCACAGCAGAAAGAACAACGATACCTCCATCCATAATAATAACCGCCCTTGTTCGCCTGCCATAAGTAGCATCTACAAGCATACCAGACTCTCTGGCTTGTTTAATAAGTCTGCGAATAGGATTTGAATCTGGATGAACAATGGCTACAATTTTATTGATAGCTACATGTGAACCATATCCAATATTAAGAAACTGAACTTCTGCCACTTTTATCACTCCACATTCATTGCATGCTCTTTCATTGCCTCTACCCTGCTACGCATGTCAACAATAATATCGCCTACAGCATGATGTCTAATCTTCTGTGACATTGTATTTATCTCTCTCTGCAGCTCCTGAAGAAGTATATTTAAATTATAACCTACAGCATCATCTTTGCCAAACAGGGCTTTTATGCGCTGTATATGCATGCTAGCTCTCTGTATCTCTTCATCAACAAGAAGAGGGCTAATGGCCTGGGCAATATCTTTAACTGTTAACCCCTCAAGGGTATAGGCGGAAAGAATTTCTTCCACCTTCTTTTGAAGCTCTTCATAAATCTTGGGGAGCATACCTTTAATCTGGGCAAGTCCTTTTTCAATATACTCCAAATGCTCTTTTAGCACCTGTTCAATATATGCACCTTCTTCTTTTTTCACAGACACAAATTTGTCGAGAGCATCTCTGGCAACACTGAGAACAATATCCCTTAATCCTTCTTTATCGGCTATATCCCAAAAGTTTGAGGTGTGATATACATCATCGAATGAAATAACACCCTGCAGTGTAGGATGCATAGCAAGGACTTCTTCTATAGTTTTCATATAAGAATGAATAGTGTCCCAATGTATCTCCAGCGCTTCGTCAGATGTCCACCTGATGGAAACATAGATGTCAACCTTACCGCGCCTCACAAAATCTTTTACAAGAGAACGAATATCATATTCTACAAAATAGGCAAAACCCGGCACCCTAACATTGATATCAAGGTGCCGGGAATTTACTCCCTTTACACTAACAGAAACACTATAAACATCATTTTGGCCGGTTGCTTCGGCAAATCCGGTCATACTCTTCACGGTTTCATAACCACCTTTCCAGCTTTACCTTCAAATAAGGCTTTAAAACCTTCTTCATATTTTTCTAGAGGAATAACGTGGGTAATAATGGGAGACAAATCAACTACACCTTTCTCCAACAAAGAAACAGCTTGATACCATGTTTCATACATCTTACGGCCAATAATTCCTCTCACGGTAATTCCTTTCATAACAATACCATTAGCCACATCAAGAGATACATCATCTGATGGAATACCAAGAATCGTCACTTGTCCTTCTGGAACAACTATTTTTAATGCATCTTTTAGAGCTGCAGGAGCTCCTGACATTTCAAGAACAGTATCTACACCTCTACCCTTCGTTAGTTCCATAACCTTGTCATACAGATTTTCTTCTGCCACATTAATAGTAACATCGGCACCCATCTTCTTGGCAAGTTCCAGTCTAAAAGGTTTAATATCAGTGGCAATAACCATAGAGGCACCAAAAGCCTTGGCAAGGGCTATAGCCATATTACCAATTGGGCCGCTTCCAAGAACAGCAACAGTTTTTGCCCTAATAGGGGACTCCATAACCGTATGTATGGCATTGCCAAATGGCTCCATAATAGAGGCCATCTCTAGAGGAATACCCTCTGCATGTACAAGATTCTCTTCAGGAAGAACAACATATTCAGCATATGTACCATTTATATCAACACCAAGTATACGGGTATTTTTACATACATGTGCCTTACCAGTACGACAGAACTCGCATACACCACATACGACATGAGTTTCTGCTGTAACAATATCACCTGGTTTTATACGAAATACACCCTCACCTACCTCAACAACTTCTCCAACAAATTCATGTCCTATGGTTAGTGGTGGTTTAATACGATTCTGAGACCAATGGTCCCATTTATATATATGAAGGTCTGTTCCACATATAGATGTGCGAAGGACTTTAATAAGAACCCATCCCGGCTTGACCTCCGGAATTTCCACTTCCTCAAGCCACAGCCCAGGCTCTGGCCTCGACTTTCTAATAGCCTTCATTGTAGCCATAAAAACACCTCCTCAAAATATATAAAGGGCCCAGGTTTTACCTGAGCCCTTGTATGAAACCTACTTACTTGTTGTAGTTGTAGTGGTACTATTCAAGTTTAGGCCTCCTTCAGAAGTTTATGGAATGCCTCTTCCATACGATCCATACCAATCTTGATGTTCTCCATAGATGTTGCATAAGAGATTCTGATATAGCCTTCACCACCATCACCAAAAGAGGTGCCACCAAGCAGTGCTACACCAGCCTGTTCAAGGAGATAACTGGCTATCTCTGCGGCTGGTTTGCCAAACTTCTTAACATTGGGGAATGCATAGAATGCACCATGTGGCATAAGTGCATGCACACCAGGCATGTTATTAAGACGCTCAATAATATAGTCTCTTCTCCTATTAAACTCGGCCACCATTTCCTTAGGCTGATCCTGTGGTCCCTCATATGCTGCCTTACCAGCCAGCTGAATAAATGTTGGAGCATGAGAATATACATTGACCTGAATCTGAGAGAAAACCTCAGCAACAGGCTTGGGGGCAACAGCGTAACCAAGACGCCAACCTGTCATGGCATATATCTTGGAGAATCCTTCCATAAGAATTATATTCTTATGGAACTCATCAAACTCATAGAAAGATGGAGCCATTTCTCCTTCAAAGTAAATACGATGATAAAGCTCATCAGCAAGAATCATAATATCTGTACCATCAACAAGTTCAAGAATTCTCTTAATATCTTCTCTCGTAAGAACAGAACCTGTTGGGTTGTGTGGCGTATTGATGATAATAACCTTGGTCTTAGGGGTAATCATACTCTTAAGTTCATCAATATCCAATCTAAATTCGTTTTCTTCTCTCAAAATAATGGGCTTGGGTACACCACCAGCAAACTGGATAGCAGAAGAATATATAGGATATCCGGGGTCTGGATATATAACTTCGTCTCCGGGATTAACAAATGCCAACATGGTGTAAAGAATAATCGGTTTTGCACCAACAGTAATAACAATCTGCTCTGGATCAACCTTTGTGTTTCTTGTGCTTGCCACATAGTTAGCAAAAGCAGTTCTTACCTCTGGAAGACCTGGAGCGGGTCCATAATGGGTATAACCCTGTTCAAGAGCTTCAAATGCTGCCTTCTTAATGTGGGCTGGTGTGTCAAAATCTGGCTCACCAATTTCAAAGTGAACCACCTTCTTGCCTGTGGCCTCAATAGCACGGGCTTTGGCAAGAACTTCAAATGCACCTTCTCCCCCCATCCTCTTTGTCAATTCTGCAAATTTATAATCCACAAGTCATCCCTCCTTGCATAAACACATGCATATTTCATGACATATTTATTGTATCACTTTTTTAAAATGCAGGTACACCTCTATCAGATGTTCCACTGGAGTAGAAGCCCCACCAACTATAAGAATATTCCGATAATCTTTGATGCTTTCGTCATCTATATCATCTGCTTTCTCGATCCAAATAGCAGCTGTATAACTCTTAGCCTTTTCGTATAACCGTTTTGTATTGGCACTATTTTTGCCACCTACCACAACAATGAAATCATATTTACTCCCTACCCTGTCAATAACTCCTTGTCTTCCTCTGGTAGCAGGACAAATGGTATTGACAATGCGTATATCATCACTAATGGTATAAATATCCTTCAAAACATCTGGTACTTTAGCATATTCATAGGTCGTCTGGAATACTACACCAATAGGTATCCCTCTGGGAGCTTTGTCTAAATCTTTGTAGAAAACATATTTACCGTTAGGAAGATGAGACACAAGGGCTAAAGTCTCTTGATGATGGGGATCGGCAACAATGATAAGAAACCTTCCTTCATCTATCAGCTCTTTGGCTTTTCGATGTAAATGCTCAACAAGAGGACAAACGGCATCTATAATATTGGCTCTCTTTTTTCCTAAGATATTTTTTATCTCAAGAGGAGTACCATGGGCCGATAAGATAACAGTACCACCTTCAGGAATATCCTCCGGAGGAGAAATCACTACCCCTTGCTGCTGTAACTCTCTGACCACTCGGGGATTATGGATAAGTGGATGGAGCATATACACAGGTCTTTTTCTTTTCAGAACTTCTTTTGTCACATCCAAGGCCCTACCTACTCCAAAGCAGGGACCTGTAGGAAATGCAATAGCTATCTTAGAGGCTGTCATACAACATCTGCACCCTCTCTTTTAAAAGCTCTAATGCACTCTCCATATCTCGATGAGGGTATAAATCTCTGGGGTAAACCGGTTCTCCAACTCCAACCTTGACCTTTCTCATACCGGGAATGATGTCTCTCCACTTGACTCCACCCTCAAGTCCTTTAATGGCTACAGGTAAAACAGGAGTAATACCCTTAACGACAAAATATGAAACACCAGGGTACCAAGGAAGCATTTTTCCATCATAACTACGATGAGCTTCTGGCGCAAGGCCAACAATACGTTCCTGTCGGAGTCTTCTAATTGCCTCCCTAACAGCTCTCACATCTTTCCCTTCCCTATCAACAGGGAATGCACCTAGTTTGTAGAGAAGAGAACCCAGTATGGGATATTGAAACAACTCTTTCTTAGCCATATACTCTATCTGTCTTGGCATAGATACCATGGCAATAAGTGGAGGATCCCAACCACTAATATGATTGAATATCATAAGCCAACGACCAGCCTTAGGAAAACGACCATGAAGAGACATACGAAACCAACCACGGAGTATAGGACCAATAGTTTTCTGAGCAAATGCCTGAAGAGGTACACGAGGAACGTGCTTCATAACATGCTTCTCCATAATATCTACAGCCTCTTCAGGAGTCATGCCGGTAGTGTCAATGATAATGGCATCATCTGCCGGTTTTAAAGGGGCTATTTCTCTTTCTTTATCAGCCCTATCTCTAGCTGCAATTTTTTCTGCAAATTCTCTCAGTATCTCTTCAGTAGGCTCAAGGCCTAGTTGTAGTACCCTACGACGGGCTCTTTCCATAACATCGGCATCAATGTAAAACTTTACTTTGGCATTGGGAAAAACCACTGTGCCCATGTCCCTACCATCAACTACGAAATTACCTCCTTCGGCAAGTAGCTTTAGGGTAGCATTGACCTCATCTCTCACACTAGGGTCTTTAGCAACCTTAGCAGCCCATTTACCTACTTCTTCACTCTGTAACACATCATCTATCTTTTCACCATCAAGATAGACCCCATCTTTTTTGATGCGAAATCGCCCCTTCTTTACAAGGTCTTCAAGAGCAATATTTTCCCCACGGGATGCCATTAACCCCTTTAATCTATACAAAAGACCAGAACTAAAGAAGGTAAGTCCTAACCTATCTGCAAGCATACGTCCTAGTGTACTCTTTCCACTACCGGCAACACCATCTATTGTTATAATCATCGCTCTCCCCCCTAAATATGAAACCACCTCATAGCATCTTCGACTTCCCTGATAACCTTAGATGCCTCCGCTTTCGCCTTTTCCATACCAGAGGCTATAACTTCATCTATCTTACTCTTGTCTGCCATATACTCCTTATACTTCTCTCTTATAGGGGATACAGCTTTATTAATCTTTTCTGCAAGGTGCATCTTACATGCCACACAACCACGGGTACCAGCACGGCATTCTCTTTCTATCTGCTCTATTTCCTCATCAGATTCCTTAAATACTTTATGAAGAGTAAAAACAGAACACACCTCGGGATGCCCTGGGTCATTTTTGCGTATTTTCTGAGGATCAGTAATCATTTGTCTTACTTTACCCCTTATAGTTTCCTCATCTTCTACTATAGAGATATAATTACCTCTACTCTTACTCATTCTGATCCCATCAGTGCCGGGTACAGCAGGAAACTCTCTCAATAAAGGTTTGGGCATAGGAAATATATCACCATAAAATCTATTAAAACGACCAGCAATATCCCTTGTTAATTCAAGATGTGGAATCTGGTCTTTACCAACAGGCACCAATTCACCTTTATACACCAATATATCAGCAGCCTGCAAAACAGGATATCCTAACAAACCGTAGTTAACCGTTGGATCATCAGCACGTACCATCTCTTTTAAAGTCGGATTTCTCTCTAACCAACCAACAGGGGTCAGAGCACCAAATATCATAGCCAACCTGAGATGTTCATCAACTGTAGACTGCACAAAGACCGTGGATTTCTCTGGGTCTATTCCAGATGCAAGCCATATGGCAACAAGCTCATATGTATGTTCTTTAACTTCCCAAGCACTATCATACTTACTAAATAAAGCGTGCCAGTCAGCAACAAAATAAAATGTTTCGTACTGCTCTTGAAGTTCTACCCAAGACTCAATAACACCTTTTAAATGACCAATGTGTAGAAGTCCAGTAGGTCTCATTCCACTAACAACTCTCTTCACTGTGCAACACCTCCAACAGTTTCTTCATATACACAAGTGTATGATAACGACTAACCCCTGGCTGCATATATATTTCATACGGTTCTGCAAACCGTCCATCGGCACTGAGCTCTAAACTAGCTCCGGACACAAATGACGGTGCTGCCATTATTATATCGTGATCGTATCCAGGAAGTCGCTCTGGAACTGGTGCAAAATGGGCATTTACAGGTCCAGAACCTTGGATAATTTCCACAAATCTCTGCATAAGTTTATCACTACCCAACCGTATTCTTACAATGATATCACTATACGGATACATCTCTTCCAGTACTTCAATACCATGTTCTTTGAAAAGCCCAAGAATATATGATTTACTCCACAATGCTTCGGCAACAAATGATGGTGCGAAGAACAGACCTTGATATGCTCTCCACAGAAACTCACCTGTCGGACCTACCTCTTTACCCAGGGCCGGTGAAAATGCAAAGTCGGCAATATTCCTTACAAGATGTTTCCTTCCAACAATATACCCACCTGTAGGAGCTAAAGTCCCACCAGGATTTTTTATAAGAGAACCAACAATAATATCGGCTCCAACATGAAGAGGTTCCCTATCTTCTACAAACTCACCATAACAGTTATCAACGACAATAATAGCCTGCTCATTTAACAACCTGATTCTCTTTATACGCTCAGCCAAGGTATCTATGTTATGCCCCGAAAAGAACGCATAACCACCAGAGCGTTGCACCATGATAACATTGGCATGTTTTATATCATCATCGGTAGGCTCTTTTCGTATCTTGACCGACGCAACATTACTTTTCAGAGAATGAGGATTATCACCAGTGAGAATAGGCTTTACCGTATCATATGGAGTACCCCAAAACAGCACATGACTATCTTTAGAAACAACTCCCCTTAAAGCCAGATATATAGCATGGGTGGCACTGGTAATCTGAGGTCTGACAATAGCATCTTCACCACCAAACACATATGCATAGACCTCTTCTAGCTTATCACGGCCCATATCATCATAGCCATAACCTGTTGAACCTATGAGGTCCGCCTCTGTAAGCCTTACATTATGAAAGGCATCAAGGACCTTGGCAACATTGCGACTACCTATTTCTTGTATAATTGCGGATATATCCGATAATCTCATCTCTGGCATGTTCTTGATCCTCCTGTGTAATGATAAAATGTGCTTTTTTATCGTTTTTAAACCATGTACGCTGTCTTCGGGAAAAACGCCATGTATCGGTAAACACCTCGTTTATAGCCTCATCTTCTGTAATATGTCCCCTGTATGCATCGTATGCATGTTTATAGCCTAACACTTCTAGCCATGGAGCAGGTGGAGGGCACATGTCCGCTACCCTACCCGCTTCTTCAACAAATCCCATCTGAAACATTATATGCGTTCTTTTATAAATACGCCCTCTAAGAACATCTGGAGGTGGAAGTAAAATATACCTCAGCTCGGTAAAGTGCCTCTGAAAAGATGTGTAATATTCGGTAGCATATGTTCGCATCTTTCCTGTAGAAAGGTTAATCTCTATGGTGCGGATAATACGTTTAACATCATTGGGATGTATCTTCTCAGCAGATATAGGATCCAGGGCCTTCATAAGATTGTAAATGTACTCACTTCCACGCTCACTGACAAGCTGTCTTAAATGATTTCTTATAGCACTGTCAGGTTGAACAGGCACATAGCCACTTTCCCCAACAAGGGTATAAAAGTACAAAGGTGTGCCTCCAATAAGAAATACGACATCGGTATCTACATGTCGCAAAACCTCATCGGTATCTTTAATAAATCTTGCCAAAGAATACCTCTCACAAGGAGAAACGACATCTACAAGGCGATAATTGTATCTCTCTATCTCCTCCGCTGAGGGTTTAGCTGTTCCAATGTCAAGGTGCTTATATACTGCACCACTATCCACAGAGATAGTGGTAAACGATACACCCTCCGCAATGAGCAAATCAAGGATATTATGTAGAAAAGAGGTCTTACCTGAAGCGGTAAGACCTACTATACTAATAGCCAATTTCCTTTGCTTCTCTTTATACTTCTCTTCCATACAAGACCCAAGATTTTGCTTTTTCTATCTTAACATCAACCATATCTCCGGGCTTGTAGCCCTCTTTTGCCGTAAAAACTACAGTTTTATTAATATCATCCCTACCAATATATGCCCCTTTAGACTCATCATAGTTATCTACCATTACCCTATCTATTGTGCCTACATACTGCTGATTCTTCTCCCATGCAATCTTTTCCTGTAGAGAATATAAAGCGTCAAAGCGTCTTTTTTTCTCCTCTTCAGAAACGAATTTATCTGTTAGAAGAGCTGCCGCCGTATGGGGACGGGGAGAATACATGGCTATGTAGGCCACATCAAAACGTATCTTCTCAAAGACCTTTAGTGTATTCTCAAATGCTTCGGGTGTTTCACCGGGAAAACCAACAATAACATCTGTGCCTATGGCATACCTATCAGCAGCTTTTTCTTTTATATAGTCTATAAGATCTATAAATTCCTCTACCGTATAACCACGATTCATGAGCCTTAAAACTTCATTATCACCAGCCTGGATAGGAAGGTGAAAATATCTTGTCACCTTAGGTAGTTCAACAATAGTATCTACAAGGTCTTTACCAAAGTACTTGGGATGGGGTGTTGTATACCTGATAATCTCGATACCATCAACCTTAGAAACTTCTCTCAAGAGGTCACCAAAGCTAGGATCTTTGTAACCCCACTCTTTACCCCACTCATTGACATTTTGACCCAGCAGGTGTATTTCCTTGGCACCGGCTTCCACTGCCATCTTAACTTCTCTTATAATATCTCCCATCCGCCTGCTCTGTATGTGTCCTCTCGTATAAGGAACAATACAGTATGTACAAAAGTTTTCACACCCTTTAACAATAGTTATGTAAGCTCTATAAGGTTCAAATCTTACAGCATTTTTATACAGTTCAAACGTGATATCTCTATCACCTACATATACACCCTTTTTATTCTCCCTAATAATCTCCGGGATATATTCAAGATAATTAGGCCCAACAACTGCCAGAAGATAGGGAAACTTTTCCATAAGTGCTTGTCCCATATTTTCTGCCATACAACCCATAACAATGACTTTTGTCCCCTTCTCTCTGACATACTTCTTCAAAGCACCAATGGTACCTTGTGCCCTATCTTCAGCATGTTGTCTTACAGAACATGTGTTGATAAGCACAATATCGGCATCTTT
This sequence comes from Dictyoglomota bacterium, assembly GCA_013153035.1. Taxonomy (GTDB): domain Bacteria; phylum Coprothermobacterota; class Coprothermobacteria; order Coprothermobacterales; family JAADFF01; genus JAADFF01. Next base: position 31,806 of record JAADFF010000083.1, read on the forward strand.
CATATCAGTAACCATACGGCCTCCCATGAGGCGAAGATTACCTGCAACCATTTCACTATCATTTTTGTTCATCTGACATCCGTATGTTTGGACATAAAATGTAAAATTATCCTTCATACACTACCCTCCTCATAGAGGTTGTTTTGCCCTCTTTATCGATTTCTATTAAAACTCCGTAGGCACGGAGTTTTCCACATTTCTTTGGAGGCTCTATTCTTTCGGGAATACCCGTGGTAAATCTTTTCACAGCAGCCTCTTTATCCATACCAATAACAGTATCCATACAGCCACACATACCTACATCGGTAATATACCCTGTACCACCAGGTAGTATTCTTTCATCGGCTGTAGGCACATGGGTATGAGTACCCACGATTGCCGACACTCTACCATCAACATACCACCCCATAGCCATCTTCTCCGACGTTGCTTCTCCATGAAAGTCGAATAGTATAGGAATATCACCGGCTTCCGTTCTTATATGCTCAATAAGCTTATCAGCTGTATGAAACGGATGATTGAATATGATATTAACAAACACCTGACCGTGTACATTCATTACTGCAATACCCTTACTTGATATGTAATACCCTCTATCAAACCGTTCCGGATAATTTGCCGGTACAACAACCTGAGGATAATGCTCCAGCACGTCTCTCCACTCTTTACGATCGTAGAAATGCCCTCCTGTTGTTATGATATCTACACCGGCATCCAACATTTCCTCAACAACCTTAGGAGTAAGTCCGTAACCATGGGCGGCATTTTCACCATTGGCAACTATCACATCAACCTCTGAATGAAAATAAGCTATAGCCTCTTTCAAAATCTTTCTACCAGGTGATCCGACAACGTCGCCAAAAAACAAAATCTTCATTTAGCGTATTCCACCGCCCTTGTTTCTCGTATAACTGTCACCTTTATCTGTCCTGGATATGTCAGCTCATCCTCAACACGCTGGGCAACATCTCGTGCAATCTTATATGCCTCGGCATCGGTAACAACCTCTGGATCAACAATAATTCTCAACTCTCTACCAGCTTGGATGGCGAAGCTATCTTTCACACCATTGACAGTTTTTGCGATTTCCTCCAGTGCCCTTAGCCTCTTTATAAAGAATTCATAGTTTTCATAGCGGGCCCCTGGTCTCGCGGCAGACACAGCATCAGCAAGTTGCGTAATAACGGCATATGGTGTCAGCTGTGGCTCCTCACCGTGGTGAGAGGCTATTGCATTGACAACAATATCAGACTCTTTGTATTTACGGGCATATTCTGCACCCACAAGGGCGTGAGAACCTTCTTGCTCTACAATACCCTTACCAATATCATGGAGGAATGCTGCCCTCTTGGCAAGGTCAACATCAAGCCCCAACTCCGCGGCAATATAACCGGCTATCTGTGCTACCTCAATGCTGTGATAGAGAATATTTTGGCCATAGGAATATCTGAAATAAAGTCTTCCAACAATCTTTTTTAGCTCCGGATGAATATTTCTGATACCCACTTTGGTAAGAGCCTCTTCAGCACGCTTTTTCATCTCCTGCTCTACCTCTTCTTTGCTCTTTTCATAGAACTCTTCTATCTTAGCTGGATGTATACGACCATCTTTAACAAGCTTCTCCAAAGTTCTACGGGCAATCTCCCTTCTAACCGGGTCAAAAGAAGAGATAACAACAACATCTGGAGTATCATCAATAAGCAAATCTACACCTGTAAGACTCTCAAAGGCCCTAATATTTCTACCCTCTCTACCTATAATACGACCCTTCATCTCTTCATTAGGTATAGCAACAGTAGATATTGTTGCCTCTGGTACAGTATCGGTAACAATACGGCCCATCACGGTAAGTAGTATCTTTCTAGCTATATCCTCGGCCCTATCTTTGTAATCCTCTTCAAATTCCTGAATTTTCTTACCAATCTCATAAGAAAGTTCTTCTTCCAGATTCTTAAACAAGATATCTCTTGCCTCTTCAGGTGTCATACCGGCAAGTTCCTGAAGCTTTCTATCCACTTCGGCGAATGCTTCATCGAGCATACGTTCTCTCTCTTCTAGGGCCTTTTCCCTCTCTTCTAGCTCTGCCTTTATCTTTTCTATTTCTGCTAAACGCTTCTCTATATCTGCAAGGCGTTTTTCATAGTCTCTTTCTAAAGCCTCTGCACGCTTCTGAAGCTCCCTCTCTTGCTTCTCTAGATACCTTTTTTCCTGCTGTAGTGAGCGTTCTTCTGCCTCCAATCTTGCCTTAAGTCTCTCTATCTCCAATTTCTTCTCATTAATGTCCTCTAGAATCTTCTCCCTAATACGCATAGCCTCTTCGCGAGCCTTAGACTTTATCTGTTCGGCTTTTGACTTAGCCTCTTCAACAATTGAAGTAGCCTCTGTGCGGGCTGCACCAAGCACCTCTTCCACCTTTCTCTTTAGTGTTTGATTAACCACATAGTATCCAAAGGCAACACCGGCTGTGCCACCTACTACAAACGAAGAAGCCATTACTATCCAAGCATTACCAGCCACAACTTATCCCTCCTTTAGCATTTCCATAGCCATGTCCCAAAAGGATTCATTAAAGCCATTTCTGTATAAAAACCCTTTTATTTTATAAAAGTCACTGTCATACTTTCTCTTTGCTTTTTCTACACAGACTCGCAACGAATCCTTCCAATTGGCACTATCTATATACGAGTTTACCATGTATTCAGGTACTCCAGACATTAGTGCCCTCTGGCGAAACCACATAGGACCTTTCCCTTTTCTACATGCACCCATATATAGTGCCTCTAAGTATTCTTCATTAAGTAACTCCTCAGGAGCCACTTCTTTTAATTTTACCATTACTTCTTCCACAACATCGGGATTACATCCTTTTCTAAGAAGTTTTTTACGGAGAGCAGATATAGGATAAGGCCTTCTTTGCAGAAGGCCCTTCACATATCGTAGCATATACTCTTTATCGTTAGGATCACATTGCTTTTTTTTACGACGCATCTGAGGGCTCACCTTGCCCCTTTTGTTCCCCTGAAGCAGTTGCAAGCACAGCTTCACGAATCTTCTCTCTAAGATCTTCTTCCGCCATAAGCACTTTTCTAAGACTCTCTTTACCCTGTGCCAATCTTTCACCACGGAAACTATAATAACTTCCATTCCTTTCGATAACACCAGTCCATATAGCAGCTTCCATAAGGGCATGTATAGTATCTATACCCTTACCATAGATGATACGCACAATAGCCTCTTTGTAAGGAGGATACAGTTTATTCTTTGTAATCTTTACACGCATATCATGACCTATAATGTCAGTACCCTGTTTAATGCTTTCCTTTCTCCGTACCTCCATGCGTACCGAGGAGTAGAACTTAAGAGCACGGCCACCTGGAGTTACTTCTGGGTTTCCGTACATAACACCGACTTTTTCACGAATCTGGTTAAGAAATACAAGTGCTGTTTCGCGCTCCTTGATAGTACGGGCAAGCCTTCTAAGAGACTGAGACATCAGTCTAGCCAATACGGCCACATTACTATCACCAATATCACCTTGTAACTCCTGCCTGGGCACAAGTGCGGCAACAGAGTCTACAACAATAAGGCCCTCTCCAACAACATTGGCAAAATCTTCAATAAGGCCAAGTGCCGTCTCCGCATCATCAGGCTGGGAAAGAATAAAATTACCACTTTCAGTGTCAAGACCTATAGTCATAGCATATTGAGGGTCAAGGGCATTTTCTGCATCGATATATAGTACGGGAAGCCCTTTTTTCATAGCTTCAGCACCAATATGAAGCGCCAATGTAGTCTTACCACTGCCCTCATTACCGTATATCTCTATAACCCTTCCCTGAGGAATACCACCTATACCAAGGGCTAAATCAAGATTTAGCGCTCCAGTAGAAATAACCTTAGTCTTTTCAAGCGCTCCTTCGTTAAGCCTCATAACAACATCTTTACCCCTTCTCTTACGGGCATATTCTATAAATTTGCTAACCTTCTTATCTGTAAGGTCTCCCATAACTCACACCTCCAAAGTATTTTGTGTACAAAAGTATTATATCATTTCAATGCGTATGTTTTTATAGGGGTATAAACAGAACCATTAGGAGATAGGGTACTTTTAAACAATACAAACCTATCAACATCCCATGTGGCCTTACGTACTTTAGTGGTATTCAACGTATCCCTAAAGTTGCGTGGCACTCCAGATTTAATACGAGCCAGTGTAATATGAGGATGAAATCTACTTGTATCACCACCAAGCAATTTGTTAACCTGGTCAGCCAAATTTCTTAATGTATCGTTTTCTTCCACCCCCAGCCATAGTACACGAGGTGGCTTACCAAATGAACCTAAAACATTAAGTGTAATGGAAAACTTGGAAGCATCTATAGTGCTAAGTTTTTCATCGATAATATCAACCTCATTTTCAGGCACTTCTCCTATAAACATCAAGGTAATATGGTAATTTTCTTCTCTAACCCACGATGCTCTCATGCGTCCTAACTTTGCCTTCAGTGCCATAGACACATCATAAATATACCTTTTAACAGCATCATCTACTTCAATACCAACAAAAAGTCTCATCGGGCTATCACCTCGCTCAAGACAAGCATAGATTTTAAGGCAACAAGTTTCTTCATATCAATACGGGACATCCGAACAACTGTCATGTGTTTAACAACCACATCATCGTTATAGGCAATACCAATATATGTAGTACCAACAGAGTGTCCTTTTTCATCGGGTCTCGGACCTAAAACACACACAACAGACAAACCAATATCAGAAGAAGACAAGTGTCTAATGCGCCGAGCCAGTTCATAAGCTGTTTCATATGAAACTGTTCCATAAGTTTCGACAACTTCTTCTGGTACACCTACAACATGGGTTTTATAAAAGGGCCAGTATACAATTACACCGCCTACAAGAAATTGCGAAGCACCAGGTATCTTTGTTAGAGTAGAGGTTATTTCTCCACCAGTACACGATTCAGCAAGACTGAGTGTCAGAGAATTTGATGTTAACAGTCCTTTCAGAGACAAAGCCTCTCTATACAATCTCCTATCTAATCCTTGCCACATAAACATCATCTCGATAATCTTCTATGTACACATCTACAACTTGGCCTATATCCCCAACATCGCCATTGGTTATTTCAATAATCTTATCAATCTCAGGAGCACAAAACATAGGATAGCCTATATCCAATACCTCACCTGAATCGCGGGATATCACTTCAGTAACTATAGCCTGGGAGTTCTTTCCTACCCAACGCATAGCTCTTTTATCAACATACTTTGAAACGACATCTACCAGCTCATCGTGTCGCCTTTGCTTAATATCATCTGATATCTGGGGCATATCATACGCAGTAGTTCCCTCTTCGGGTACAAACTGAAACACACCTATCCAATCAAAGGGTAAAGTGGTAATTCTCTCTTTCATAAAGTAAAAATGTTCTTCTGTCTCCCCTGGAAAACCCACCATCAGTGTTGTTCGGATAGCAGGATCTTTCCAATATTGATAAACAGAGTCTAATATACTCTCAATCTCGTGATAGCCATATCCCCTATTCATAAGTTTTAGAACATCGGTATGTAGATGTTGAACAGGAACATCAAAGTAAGGTACAAGTCTATCAAACACAGATATTTGTTTCATTAAATCATTACGAAAGTATTTCGGATTAAGGTATAGCAACCTAAACAGTACTTCCTTCGTGTTATCATGCAGCGCCTTCAGTAGCTCGGGCAGTTTTTTCTTACCAGTCTCTATGCCATATGCAGCAACATCTTGCGCTACAAGAACAACTTCTTTATAGCCTGCATTCTCCAATTTCTTAACCTTATTGACAATAACATCAATATCTATACTCCGCTGGGGTCCTTTAAATGATGGAATAGTGCAGTAGGAACAAGAAGACGAGCATCCTTTAGCAATATATACATAAGCATATGGAAATGTCAAAGTGAATGGTATACGGGGATACTCATCAGCATCCAATTCTTCACCACGAGGAAACTGCAAAAAAATGTCATTCCATTCCTCTAGATTGTCAGGATCAAGGATAATATCCACTTCTGGAATCTCTTTATGTATTGCCTCTTTTCCATAGCGTTGAACAACACACCCAGTGAATACAACCTTCAGATGAGGATACTGCTCTTTCAGTGAAACTGTTGTTTCAACAGACTCTACAGTGGCAGGAGCAATAAATGTGCATGTATTGACAATAGCAACATCGGCTATAGCAGGATCGGACACTATCTCATGCCCCATACTACGAAGCATGTCTAGCCTTTCTTCAAGAACACTCTGATTCTTTGGACAACCTAAACTAACGGGGTAAATTTTCACCATGTTCCCCCCTTTGGTATATAAACTTCAATAGTACTCGCTCCTCATCAGGAACGATAAAGACCTTTTCTCCATCGTAGATGGTGTACTGAACATTTTTATGTACAGCAACAACCACACACTTTGGTTGAATAGTAGCATGAACTTTATCTATGAGATGGGGAATATCTTCCTCTTTGTTATAGATAGCAAGATATAACCAACCTTCCTTAAAAGAAATACTTCTTAATACACCCAGTAAATCTGTTTCATCCTTAGGCACAATAGCGGCACAGACAGGTCCCCTAAAATCAGCAACAGAAACAATATAGGGTTTTAATAAAAAAAGGAGTAGCAACATTAGTGCTACTCCTATTATCGAAAACAATAATCGTTTTTTACTTACTGGATTTCTTTCCTCCACCAGCAAACACCTCTTTTATCACCTCATCGATGTGGGTTACAGGAACGATTTGCAAATCTTTCTTAACCCTATCAGGTATTTTCACAAGATCCTTTGCATTATCCTTAGGAATAATAACTTTTTTAATACCACCTCTATGAGCTGCAAGTAATTTCTCTTTTAGCCCACCAATAGGCAAAACTTTGCCCCTCAGTGTAATTTCTCCAGTCATAGCGATATCCTGGGGTACCGGTAAATTTTTGAATATAGAGTACATAACTGTTGCTAGTGTAATACCCGCAGAAGGCCCATCCTTAGGAATAGCACCTTCTGGGACATGTATATGGATATCTTTCTCCTTGAAAATACTCTCATCTATACCATACTTAGAAGCACGAGAGCGAAGATAAGAAAGTGCTGCATGCCCCGATTCTTTCATGACTTCTCCCAATCTTCCCGTAAGGATAAGTTTACCTTCACCATTGTACATAGTAGCCTCAATGTTAAGAATATCGCCACCGTACGGAGTCCATGCAAGCCCATTGACAAGTCCTACTTCAGGCTTCTTTTCAGCCTTGGTATAATCAAACTTAGGAACACCAAGGTATTTGGGAATATCTTTTACACCTATACGGAATTTTTTCTTTTTACCACCACTCTCAACAATCTCACGGGCTATCTTCCTAAATATTTTAGAAAGCTGCCTCTCAAGATTTCTTACACCAGCCTCACGGGTATACTCTCTAATAACCCTGAGTATGGCATTATCAGTAATACTAACATCTTTACCACTAAGTCCCATATCCGCAAGTAACTTAGGTATAAGATACTTCTTACTAATTTGCAGCTTTTCCCAATCAATATAACCGGGAATGTATATAACATCCATTCGGTCCAAAAGTGGTTCGGGTATTGTATGTGTAACATTAGCCGTAGTAACAAACAGCACTTCAGAAAGATCAAATGGTACCTCAAGATAATGATCCACAAAGTTTTTATTCTGCTCAGGATCAAGCGCCTCAAGAAGCGCAGCTGCTGGATCTCCACGGAAGTCTCTTCCCAGCTTGTCTATTTCATCAAGGAGAAATACGGGATTCTTAGTACCAGCCTTGCGTATACCTTGAATAATGCGTCCGGGCATAGCCCCAACATAAGTCCTTCTATGTCCTCTAATTTCTGCTTCATCATGAACACCACCAAGAGACATTCTTACAAATTTACGTCCCATAGCCCTTGCAATAGAACGTCCAAGAGAAGTTTTTCCAACACCAGGAGGTCCAACAAAACACAGGATAGGAGCTCTTGATGTCGGAGATAGTTTCTTTACAGCAAGAAATTCTAGTATCCTCTCTTTGGGTTCTTCAAGTCCGAAGTGATCTTCATCGAGTATGCGCTTAGCATTCTTTAAATCAAGATTGTCTTCTGTGCGTTTATTCCATGGCAGCTCTACAAGCCAGTCAAGATATGTACGTACAACATTGGCTTCTGGTGAGAAAGGATGCATTTTTTCTAGTCTTTTTAGTTCCCTAAGAGCTTTCTCCTTAACCTCATCTGGCATACCAGACTCTTCTATTTTTTTCTTATATTCCTCAATAGTACTATCAATATCAGACATCTCACCGAGTTCTTCTTTAATAGCTTTAAGTTGTTCCCTCAGATACATTTCACGTTGACTTTTGGCAATACTGCTCTTGACCTTTTCCTCTATCTCCTCTGCAGCCTGTAGCACGGCAAGCTCCGTTTGCAGTATCTTTAAAAGAACTTCAAGTCTCTGTATTGGGTCATCCATTTCCAGGATTTCTTGCTTCTTATCAACATCCATTTTGATGTACGGTGCAACAACAAATGATAAAAAGGCTGGATCGTTATATTCTTTTAAAAGCATATCTGCATCAATTTTGACATCTCCCACTTGCTTATTAAAATATTCAACAAAATTCCTAACAACAGCTCTCATAAGGGCTATTACCCTGGAATTAATTTCAACAGGCTTATCTGGATATTCCTCTATATCAACAGCAAAGTATGGCTCAGTCTGAATAAACTCTGTTATCCTTATTCTTTCAAGCGGTCTGACAATAACCCTAACAGTGCCATCAGGTAGAGCCATGTGATGTTCTATAGCAGCAACAACTCCAACCTTATAAATTCCCTCAGGGGTAACATCTTCAACTTCTGCCACTTTCTGGGCTGCAAGCACCAGTCGTCCATCGGGACTATCTAGTGCCACTTTTAATGCTTCAAGCGATTTCTTTCGTCCGATAGCAAGAGGGAGCGGTTGACCATTAGGAAACGGCACAATATTTCTCAGCGGAATTAAAGGATATCCCACACGTCCTTCTTGTTTTTCCATAACCTCTTCAGGTTTGGTTTTGATTTCTGCATTAGTCATATGTACCTGTATCACTCCCCATTCCCATATTTACAAGATCAAATCTCGTAAGGTATATGGGTTTTTTCTTACCAAGGACAACATCTTCATCAATAACAACCTTGGCAATATCTTCTTTACCACCCTTTTTAAGAGATGGTACTTCGAACATAACATCCATAAGTATACCCTCAACAATAGATTTAAGACCTCTTGCCCCCATACCACGCTGACGAGCCATACGAGCTATAGCCCTAAGGGCATCAGGAGTTACCTCAAGCGATACCCCATCCATCTCCAAAAGCTTCTTATACTGTCTGATAATGGCATCTTTGGGCTCTGTAAGAATACGAATTAGATCGTCCTCTGTAAGCTCATTAAGTGTAACGATAACAGGGAACCTACCTACAAATTCAGGAATAAGTCCATATTTAATAAGATCCTGTGGTTCCACCATTTTCAAAAGCTTTGACTTATCGCCATCGGATATATCTACAACCTTATCGGTTGAATCAGCTTTAAACCCAACAACAGCCTTTCCTAACCTTTGGGCAATGATCTTCTCAAGACCATCAAACGCACCACCAACAATAAAGAGCACATTGCTGGTATCAAATTGAATAAAAGGCTGCATAGGATGTTTTCTGCCCCCTTGGGGTGGTACATTAGCAACAGTACCTTCAACAATTTTCAAGAGAGCCTGTTGCACACCTTCACCAGAAACATCTCTGGTAATAGACGGATTTTCACTCTTTCGAGATATCTTATCAATCTCATCTATATAGATGATACCGTATTGAGCCCTTTCCACATCAAAATCAGCTGCCTGAATAAGGCGAAGCAACACATTTTCAACATCCTCACCGACATAACCGGCTTCTGTAAGCGTTGTTGCATCAGCTATGGCAAACGGCACATTAAGAAAGCGTGCAAGCACCTGGGCCATATATGTTTTACCAGAACCGGTTGGACCAATAAACATAACATTGGACTTTGTAATATGCACATCATCTTCGTCAGCAGTTGCAAGGTGAAGAAGCCTCTTATAGTGATTATAAACAGCCACTGCAAGAGCTTTTTTGGCTTCTTCCTGCCCTATAACATATTCATCAAGATGGGCTTTAATTTCTGCAGGGGTAGGAAGACTATTTTCATCAAATGGCAATGGCGTATTTGCCGAACCATCCGTGGACTTGATAAGTTTATAGGCTTCTTCAACACATATATTGCAAATATAAACGCCCCCCGGTCCTGCTATAAGCTTATCCACTTCATCTGCCGTTCTGCCACAAAATGAACAACGCTTTACACTAGACACGGTTATACCTCCTTACGTATAAGGATCTCGTCAATCACACCATACTCTTTTGCCTCTTCGGCAGTTAAAATAAAGTCTCTATCAATATCCTTTTCTATCTTATCGGCAGACTGGCCTGTATGTTTTGCCATGATATCAATAAGAAGTTTCTTTATACGCAACATTTCCTTGGCCTGTATCTCTACATCGCTAACCTGGCCTTGAGCACCACCCATAGGTTGATGCAAAAGTACACGTGCATTGGGAAGGGCGTATCTCTTCCCTTTAGCACCAGCCAGGAGAAGCACAGCAGCCATGGATGCCGCTTGACCTATAGCTATAGTAACCACATCAGGCTTGACATACTGCATCGTATCATAAATAGCTAACCCGTCAGTTACACTACCACCCGGCGAATTGATATATAGATAGATATCTCTTTTAGGGTCTTCTGCTTCTAAAAACAACAGCTGTGCCACAATAACATTGGCCACATGCTCGTCTATAGGTTCTCCTAAGAAAATAATCCTATCTTTTAAGAGGCGAGAGTAGATATCATACATCCTCTCGCCTCTACCTGTTTGCTCTATAACATATGGAATAGGCATTACTCTTCACCTCCGACCTGCTCGGAGTCTCCCTCCTTCTTAGAGACAACCTCTGCAAGTTTCTCTATAACCTTCTCTTCCATTTGCTCATCATTTGTATCTATACCAAAATACTTTGCCAGAGATAACAGAACGAGATAAAGTCTCAGTGTTTGTTCCGCAATTTCTTTAAGTTTTTCAATGAGCTGTTCTTCGTCTTCAAATCCTAGTCTGGCAACATACTCTTCCCACTCCATACCAGCCTTACTTGCCTCTTTTCTCAGTCCTTTATATCTGGCATTAACTTCATCAATAATCATAGTTTGTGGTACCTCAAGTTTTACAAGCTCGGAAACCTTCTGAAGTGCCTCATCTCTCCACTGTTCCCACTTTTGACGGCGAATACTCTCCTTCACAGCATCACGGAGGGCATCTACACTGTCGTAACCTACCTTCTTGGCAACTTCATCGGTAAGTTCAAGCTCTTTTGTCCTAATATCCTTCAACGTTACCTCTACTACATAGACATCGTCGCCTTCTGCTTCCTCTGGAGAATCAATAATCTTGGCTTCGTTTGTCTCACTGTTTACAAGAATATACCTCTTTTCATCTCTCTTCATACCAACAAGGTGTGGCTCTACTTCCTCTATGAAATCTCCCTCACCCACAACAAATGTTGTCTCTCTGGCAGGAGTTTCTTTGCCACCCACTATCATCTTCCATTCTACAAAGGCTATATCGCCCTCTTCGAGCTCTTCTTTGTCAGCAGATTTCTCTATAGCAAAGTAAGGCTCCAAACTCTCTCGAATAGCCTTTTCCACTTCCTCATCAGACACCTCGGTAGCCTTTTCGAGAGGCTCTATGTCAATAGAAGATAAGTCTACATCGTCAAAGGATATCTCCGGATATGTCTCTATCACCATAGAAACAATTTTCTTGCCATCTTCATCTTTCCAATCAGCAGAAAGCACACCAACAATCTTATAACCCTCTTCCATAAGCTGCTTAACTATGGCATCAAGTTCATCCTTTCGAATCTCTTCCTCAACATACTCTACAGGAATATACATCTTCAAAACATTAAGAGGTGCTTTACCCTTACGGAAACCTTTCAATTGAACACTTTTACCAATCTTCTTATACATTGCATCCATCTTTTCCTGCCACTCTTCTGGGCTGTAAGTGGCCTCTACTTTCAGGTTTGTTCCGGAAACCTTTTCTACAATTTTATCCATATTACTTCCTCCTCCTCACTTTTATAGTCTCATGTAAGTTTACATTTAATTATACCGTAGACATGCGAGGTTCAAAAACAAAATTGGTGCGGGCGGTGGGATTCGAACCCACACGGCTTTTTGGGCCACTGGATTCTAAGTCCAGCGCGTCTTCCAATTCCGCCACGCCCGCACCTAAACTTTTTAAATAAAAATGGTGGGCCGTGCAGGACTCGAACCTGCAACCCTCGGATTAAGAGTCCGATGCTCTGCCGGTTGAGCTAACGGCCCACACACTGGTGAGCCGTGCAGGGCTCGAACCTGCGACACCCGGCTTAAAAGGCCGGTGCTCTACCGACTGAGCTAACGGCTCACCAGACGATTTTAATTATAAGCCCCTTGGATACTTTTGTCAAGGGGTTTGGTGAGCCCGGAGGGATTCGAACCCCCGACCTGCAGCTTAGGAGGCTGCCGCTCTATCCTGCTGAGCTACGGGCCCACCAAAAAGAAAAGTTGGGGTGAGCGAGGGGACTTGAACCCCCGACCACCGGATCCACAGTCCGGCGCTCTTCCAGCTGAGCTACGCTCACCACCATAGAAAAGTGGTGAGCCCGGAGGGATTCGAACCCCCGACCCTGGGATTAGAAGTCCCATGCTCTATCCTGCTGAGCTACGGGCCCACCACACTTGGTCGGGGCGGGCGGGCTCGAACCGCCGACCTCGTGCTCCCAAGGCACGCGCGCTCCCATACTGCGCTACGCCCCGACCTTCCGCTTATGCAAAACTAAGTATACAATAAATCACTTGAGGTGTCAAGACTCATCTAAAAGTTGTGTACCCTCTTGTTCCTTTATGCCCTCATACCAGCAACGGAGACAGCGGGGTTCATATATATCTGCTCCACCAACTTCTATGATAAGAGAATCTCTCTTCTTCTTAAATGAATGTGTAGCATCAGCACCGCATACAACACAAACAGCTTTTAGCTTGTAAACATCATCAGCTATGGCGAGGAGATATGGCATAACACCAAACGGTCTTCCCATAAAATCCATATCAAGTCCAGAAACAAATACATCATAACCTCGAAAAACCAAGTCTTTAATAACCTCTACAATATCATCATCTAAAAACTGAACCTCATCAATACCAACTGCACTAATATCCTCCACCTTTTCCATATACTCTGCAATTTCCGAAGAACTGGATACCTCTATAGCCTCCATTTCTTTTCCATCATGGGATTTTACTCTGCCTTCAGGAGATCGCACGTCAATAGTAGGTTTAAACAATATAACTTTTTTACCAGCATACTGATAGCGCTTAAGTCTACGTATAAGTTCAGTTGTTTTCCCGGCAAACATAGGACCGGTTATAACAGTTAAGTGCATAAGCATCCCTCCTATAAACAGGGTATCATCTATCATAATTTCTTTGAAAGTATATAATTGTCGTTGTATAATTTTATAGTAAACAATAATATAGGAGGGATATTTATGCCAAGAAGAAAAACCAAAGGACTAACGCCCAAGCAGCGTGAAGTCCTCAAGTTTATACAAGATTACATACTAAAAAATGGTGTTGCACCAACATATAGAGAAATACTCGCATTTCTTGGAGCCAGTTCCATAGGGACAGTACAAAGATACATTCAGACACTAGAGGAAAAAGGCTACATTGAAAGAGATCCAGGCAAACACCGCTATATGGAAATAAAAAAACCTCCAATCATGCTGGAAGGATCTGTTTCAGCCGGTACCGGTGTTATGGAAGAAATACGTAGTCCTCTCGACGTCATCAGCATAATCAAAGATACGAGTCCTGACTTCGCCCTTAGGGTTAGAGGCAATTCAATGACAGCAGCAGGGATTAAACCAGGAGATTTTGTGTTTGCCAAAGAAATCCAAGGTAGCCCCATGTCTGGAGATATTGTTATAGCCTATAACCGAAAAGACGGTACATATCTTATAAAACGATATAAAGTTGTTGATGGTATGCCCTACCTCGTATCTGAAAGTTTAGAAGAAGAATATCCGCCTATTCCAATAGATGACAACATTGATATTGTGGCCATTGCCACAGGTCTATTTAGAACAAGGCTATAAAAAAGAGGGGCATTAACGCCCCTCTTTTTATCCGAGGATGTATGCTATAAGCTTTTTATTATCGCCTCTGTCAATAGAATAATTATCCCAAAAGACACATGTTCCACCAACAATGAGTTTTCCACCATCTATTTCTTTCTCGGCAAAAAATATTAGGTCTTTACCCTGATTGGATTTGCTTGTCTGCTTGCCAATAACAATAGGCTTGCCACCTTCAACGGTAGATGTGCATGCAAGTACAACCTCTCCACCATCTACCATGTCAGCTTTAATCATCAGGTTATCACCCTCATCATTGTTAACATCATCGGTAACAATATCACCATTGTGCTTCATTCCAAACTGCTGAATAAGGGTGTTTATAGTATCGGCAATGCGATCTTCGTTCTTGTAATAACCGAAAACACCAACTTTTCCACCCTTAGCGAGAAACTTTCGCACAATATCAATATCCCTTTCTTCAAATGGAATCTCCGGATAATTGAATATAAGGGTATCATAGTCTCCCTCAAGTACCTTTTCAAGATTGTCTACTTCTTCTACTTCCTTACCAAGCTCTTCTTTGATAAACTTCTCCAACTTCCAGAAGTAATAATGGTCGGAGATTATAAACTCCTGATGTGCTGTAGACCATGCAATTTTTCCCATAACCTTACCCCTCCTTTTCTACAGCGTTATACATATTTTCGAATACCTCCGTTATCTCAGGCATCTCATCAAGAACCTTATATAGGATACCACGATCGGCATACTCGGAAAACTTGGAGTCGATGGGAAGCCTACCCATAAACGGTATATTCCACTGGCTACAAACCTCTTCTGTCTTGCCTTTTCCAAATGGATACACAATATCACCGTTTGGACACTTATAGTAACCATAATTTTCTACGACACCCAATACCTTTTTATTCAGCATCTTAGCCATATTCATGGTCTTTGCAACAATAGTCTTAACAAGATCCTGGGGAGAGGTAACAAGGAAAAATCCTGTCACAGGTATCTTCTGCATCAAAGATAGTGGAATATCAGATGTGCCTGGTGGCAGGTCTACAACAAGCCACTGTACATCATCCCACAGAGTGTCTTCAAAAAACTGTGTAAGGGCTTTATTCATAATGGGAGCTCTCCAAATAACAGGCTTCTCAGGATCATCAAGAAGCAACGAAAGGGTCATAACCTTAACCCCAGATTCGGAATCTTTGGGAACAAGCTTATTGCCATCAGCAACTTCGATAGGTGGCTCAACATGAAATATCTTACCCTGTGAAGAACCTGTAAAGTCTACATCTACCATACCTGTAGGAATACCTTTAATTCTCTGGAGATACATGGCAAAGAGTGCAGAAACAGTAGATTTACCTACTCCTCCCTTACCACTCATAACACCAACAATTTTTTTTCCTTTAAATAAGGCATCATTACCTATCTTAAAATTTAACTCCATAAACTCCACCTCCCAGCGGTTATTAATAAAATAATTTCACCATCAGATTCCATAGTGGCGATACGACGATCTCCACCCACTTATTGAGAACAGATGGAAACAAAAAGATAATTAGCATAAGGAACATAGAACCATACATCTCTATCATATGATTGGCAAATAAATCTTCTGGATTTTCGAATGCCAATGAAGCAAATATTCTATATCCATCCAAGGGTGGTAAGAAAAATAGATTAAATGCTGCAAGAAATAAATTAATCATAGAAACCTGCAAAAAGATGTTAGCCCAAAATGGCGAAAATGTAAAAATCTTCACAAGGAAGAAAAATATAAAAGACAATATGATATTGGCTACAGGTCCAGCCAGAGCAACAAGTATGATACTAATACGCCTTGGCTCTTTTAAACCATACATATTGATAGGTACAGGTTTCATCCACCCAATCTTTCTTGTAAGAAGCAGAACAAGTAAACCAATGGGATCAATATGATTAATAGGATTTAGGGTTAATCTACCTGCCAATTTAGGCGTCATATCACCTCTAAGATACGCTACATAGGCATGAGCAAACTCATGAAACGACAATGACATGATAAGAAAGCCTATGATGATAGCATAATTTAGTATCGTCATAGCATCCATGCTATATCCCCTCCCTTTTCAAACACTCTACAAATTCATCGGTCTCTTTGCACTTTTCAAATATTTTTCTTTCTTTTCTTGTTATCCCGAGCACACTATAACCAGCACTTATTTCCTGCTTGTCATATACCAGCATAAGCACCATCTTCAGTAATTCGTAAGAATCAATGTAGTTAATATACCTTAAAATTGTATCATACATCTTTCCTGTCAGGTTCTTTAAAACATTCCATTGACTATCAATTTCCAAAAAACGCTTTATGCCAACAGTATCTACAAGATTCTCCAACTCCCTAAAATATCGTCTAGAAACAATAAACGTCGTCTGACTCTTTAGTGCCTCCATAGAGTGCCATCGGGTATATTCGTCAAATGATAAGCCCATTTTTTCACTGTAACGAAGTCCTCTAAGCACACGGGAGGGATCTTCGTACGGGGCATACAAACGAATATAACGTAAAATTGAGTGTTCGAGGTCATTCAGTCCACGAAATGCATCTATTAATCCTTCGTAAGGATAGATAAGATATGAAATAGCTCCAATAGTAAAATCCCGCCTTTCTAAATCAGCGGAAACAGAGGCAGGAACAACAACTGGCATCTTACCGGGTGATGGATAATAATCATAGCGACTAAACGTAAAATCAAATTTATATTCATTTAGAGCAAGCTTAACTCCCAAGGGAAACTTCTGCAAATTGTGGTGGGTTTCCAATATGTAAACGAAGTGTTGAAAATCCCCATAAATAGAAATATCAATATCATAAGTAGCATTACCTATAATGGTATCTCTTACATAGCCTCCTACAATATAGACATATCCCTTAAACCCATGTGCCTCTAGAAGATTGATAATATATTTAACCTCATATGGCATAGGTAAATGCATAGCTTGTACGGAAGGCATACTCTTTAGAACAATGCGATTAGTATCAACTCTTACCGTAGAGTACCATGAAGGATAAGGAAATATTCCTGCTTTCTGAAAACCAATAATCTTCTGTCTAACAAGATCCCTATATACTGCAAGCCCATCTATATCTAAAAAAGCCCCTACCCCGCAAGGGGCAAGGGCTTTCAAAGCCATTTCTGTACTTGTATTCCTACCAATCCATACAATCATTCTATATGTTCGTATATAACTGGTGGCTTCTGGACAGGTGTATCGACAATTTCATAAACACCTTCCAGTCTCTTCAGTGCATCTTCTAATTTTTTCTCATCGGTGTAATGTATGCGCATGAGAACATCACCTTTAACAACCTTGTCTCCAATCTTTCCATCAACATAGATACCAACACTATGATCAATAGGATCACTTTTCTTAACTCGACCACCGCCAAGGTCAACCACAGCCATGCCTACTTTGTAGGCATCTACACCGGCTATATACCCATCTCTATCAGCTTTATACTCATAAACATTCTCTGCCCTCTTCATAACAGCCCAGGGATCTTCTATAACCTTTCTATCTCCACCCTGTGCTTCTATCATGGCTCCAAATATTTCAAGGGCTTTTCCACTACGTATAACTTCCCATACTTTTCCTTCGGCTTCTTCATAAGAAGATGCATGTCCTAAGTGATGCATGGTAGATGCGGCTAGCCCAACACAAAGGGCCGTAAAATCCTCTGGCCCATGACCCTTCAGTGTATCTATAGCCTCTGCTACTTCTATACTGTTGCCAACAGCAACCCCAAGAGGCTGATCCATATTGGTGAGATGAGCTATAGTGTCCCTACCAAGAGCCTTACCCAGTTCAACCATGGTCTTGGCCAGCTCTCTGGCATCATCAAGGGTCTTCATAAATGCCCCTTTCCCTACTTTGACATCAAGGGATACAAGGTCTGTACCGACAGCCAGCTTCTTACTCATAATACTACTGGCAATGAGCGGAATACTATCCACAGTAGCGGTAACATCACGAAGAGCATATAACTTACCATCAGCAGGCACTAGATTGGCAGTTTGGCCAACCACAGCTATGCCAACCCTGCGCACAATATCTTTAAATTGTTCCATAGGAAGATATACATTTAGGCCCGGAATAGATTCCAGTTTGTCAAGGGTGCCACCTGTATGGCCAAGTCCTCTGCCGCTCATCTTAGCAACCTTATAACCCAATGCCGCCAATATAGGACCAACAACAAACGTTGTTTTATCACCAACACCACCACTGGAATGCTTATCTACCTTAATACCTTCAATATCTGACAAATCTACAAGCTCACCAGAATGCATCATGACATATGTCAAATCAGCTGTTTCCTGATAAGTCATACCATTAAACCATACTGCCATGAGCCATGCCGAAACCTGATAATCGGGAATTTCACCAGACACGTATCCATTAATAAACCACTGTATTTCTTCCCTTGTATGGGCACCACCATACTTTTTCTTTGCTATAAAATCCTGAGGTAGCATTACAGGTCTACCTCCTTAATAACTTTTTCTACAATTTTCACCAGTTTATCACCAGCCTCAGATGCTACTTTAAGTACTTCTTCATGAGTCAGTTCATTGATAAAACCTGGAATGGCGATATCGGTGATAACAGAAAACCCAAGCACAGGAATTTTCATGTGAGCAGCAACAATAGCCTCAGGAACAGTACTCATACCAACAGCATCTGCTCCCCAACCACGAAGAAGTTTCAATTCTGCCTTTGTCTCATATGTGGGACCGGTAACAGCAACATATACACCTTTTTCCAGTCTGATGCCCATCTCATCGGCTATTCTCATAGCAAGCTTCCAAAACTTTTCAGGATACACATGGTTGACATCGGGGAATCTTACCCCCCACTCCTCAATGTTGGGTCCAATAAGAGGATTAGGCATAAGGAAGCTAATGTGATCCTCAATAATCATAATATCACCAGTACGGAATGTGGGATTCATACCACCGGCTGCATTGGTTACAACAAGAAGTTTAATACCAAGCAACCCAAATACTCTTACTGGGAATGTAACAACTTCCATGGGATATCCTTCGTAATAGTGAAAACGCCCCGAAAGCATAACAACCTTTTTGTCACCTATCTTACCAATAACAAGCTTACCACTATGACCTTTAACTGTTGAACGGGGGAAATTGGGAATCTCCTCATATGGAATTTCAACGGGATTTTCGACAGCCTCTACCAGTCCACCAAGACCCGAACCCAGTATAACACCAATATCAAATGAATCAAATCCGGATTTCTCCTTAATGTAAGATGCAGCCTGCTCTACCTTTTCTTTGTACTCCTTTACATCTGTTATCACTGCGGTTCACCTCCTACATTATTTTTCAAATATTTCTTTGATAACTTCTCCATATTTCATAGGGCCAACGCCAAAGTTTTTCGCTATGGTTTGCCCCAAGTCAGCATAGGTTTTTCTAACACCAACATATATAGGCCTCTCATAAACAGGAGAATACGCAATTATAGGTACATATTCTCGAGTATGATCTGTATGAACCATATGTGTAGGATCGCAACCATGGTCAGCGGTAATAACAAGGAGATCATCCTTATCCAGATGTGGAAGCAACTCCTTCAAATACTGATCAAACTCCATAATAGCCTGATAATAACCATCTCTGTTTCTTCTGTGCCCATACAGAGTATCAAAATCCACAAGGTTTGTAAACAATAGACCCTTCCAATCCTTCTTTTTTACAAACTCTATAGTAATTTCCATGCCCTCCGCATTACTATGGGTATGGGTTTCATATGTAAGCCCTCGATGGGCAAAGATATCACCAATCTTACCTATACCAATGACATCATAGCCTGCTGCCTTTAAATAATCCAGGACTGTATCACCAAGGGGTGGTAATGAAAAATCTCTACGGTTAGCAGTCCTCTTAAACTCTCCTTTTTTCTTTCCAATAAATGGCCTTGCAATAACCCTGGCCACTGCATGCTCACCTTGAAGTATTTCCCTAGCAACTTCACATATCTTGTACAATTCTTCTGGTGGAATTAGTTCTTCATGGGCTGCAATCTGGAAGACAGAATCGGCAGATGTGTATACAATAGGATAACCTGTCTCCAAATGAAGTTCTCCAAGCTCATCAAGAATAACAGTACCTGACGCCGGTCTATTACCAAGCACTTTTCTGCCTATGCGTTTTTCAAACTCCTCAATAATCTCCTTGGGAAAACCATTGGGATAAGTAGGGAATGGCTTCTGAAGAACGAGCCCCATCATCTCCCAGTGACCGGTTGTTGTATCTTTACCAGGAGACATTTCAGCCATTTTACCGTAGCGAGTATTCATTGTAGGCTCCCAACCCCACAGAAGATAACCTAGCCCCATAGATATATATGTCTCAGGAAGTTTATCTCTCCCTTCAAGAACATGAAGCATGGTATTGGTGCCTACATCGTTAAACTTATATGCATCGGGCAATTCTCCAACACCACCACTATCTATAACAATTACAGTTATTCGCTTGAAGTTCAGCATGATTAACACCTCCTATAATTCAGTATATCACCATGAGGGCTGATACAAGTGTTTTACTATCATGAAACTCCAGTCGCTTGCATTTTTCTATAAACTCTTTAATAGGCATGAAAATCACTTCTGATATAGTTTCCCCTTCATCCAGGTCTTGTCCAATATAGTTCTCTGTATTCACTTCGACCTTCACAAAATGAAGAACTTCATTTGCATAACCAACAGTAGGATACATATATCCCAAATATTCCTCTGTTCCCTCAACATGTGTGTACCCCGTCTCCTCCCTCAGCTCTCGTAGTGCCGTCTGCAAAGGATCTTCGCCAGGATCAATAAGTCCAGCAGGTATCTCCACAGTCCATCTACCTACAGCAGGACGATACTGTTTGACAAGAACAATATTGCCCTTTCCATCAAGGGCAATAATACCAACAGCTTCCGGTCTTTTTACAACCTCATAGTGACCATCGACTAGAAAAATCTGTAGGAAACGACCGCTCCACAGGAGCTGTTCCTCTTTCATGTACTATTCATCTCCTTTTTCCATAAGATATGGTACAGCATGCAGGAAATAAGTATATCCAGAATAGATAGCAATGGCGGCAGTAAGATAAACTAATACATATATAAACCACTTTACAGGTATATAAGGGGATAGATATACAGTAGAGACAAGTATTGTCTGAAGTAAGGTTTTTATTTTACCCCATTTGTTGGCAGGAACCACAACACCTTTAGAAGCTAAAAACATCCGAACTCCACCTACAAGAATATCCCTAAGTATGATAATAGCAACAAACCAAAGGGGCAATTCTCTTGCCCAAAGAAAGATAAGTAAAATAGCATTTATTAGAAGCTTGTCGGTAATTTGATCCATAAACTTGCCTAGGTTAGTAATCATCTTATATTTACGAGCAACCATACCATCGAACATGTCTGTTAACATGGCAAACCAAAATAAAATCAGAGCTAACCAATAATACTCTCTGTGCATAGACAACGGGAACAGGGGAATTATCATCAGTAATCTAATTAATGTTAGTATATTAGCCGCATTTAGTATCTTCATAAGCTCACTCTCCACATATTACTTTTATAGTATTCTACAATGAAAAAAGGGGGCCATGAGCCCCCTCACGTATACACTACTTTTTTAATTAATTTATTATTTTGCCTGCTCTTTAGCAAGCTCAAAGCCTTTACGTAACGCCTGCTCGTTAAGATCGGCAAGTTCTGGTTTTTTCTTTCCAAGCTTTTCTCTCATGGCAGCAATAACATCATCAAGAGATACAACATCCTGCAAGAAATATGTCAAGGCACCAAGGAGAATCATATTGGTAGCCTTAACACTACCCATCTCTTCGGCAAGTTCCGTAGCAGCAATACCGATATAGGTTAAGTCATCTCTCTTAGGTTTCTCGGTAATCATAGAAGTATTGTATATGAAGATACCTCCCTTTCGGGCCATAGGCTCAAACTTCTGGAAAGAAGGATTGTTGAAGATAACGCAATAAGTGGGTTCGTGGGTAAGAGGAGATGCAATTGGCTCATCAGATATCATAACAGTACAATTTGCGGTACCACCTCTCTGTTCGGGACCATAGGAAGGAAGCCAAGTTGTATAGTATCCCTTTTCCATGGCCGCCTTAGACAAAATCTGGCCGGCAACCATTACACCCTGTCCACCAAATCCGGCAAAGATAACATCCTTTAGCATGGCTTATCCCTCCTTCTTCTCGTCGCCTACATCCTTGTAGACGCCCAGTGGATAGACTTTTATCATTTCGTTCTTGACAAATTCTGCAGCTTTTACTGGATCCATACGCCAGTTAGTAGGACATGTAGAAACAACCTCTATAAAGGTATACCCCTTACCCTCCATCTGATACTGGAATGCCTTTCTAATCCATTTCTTCATATCCAAAACATGCTGAGGATCAAAGGCAGAGACTCTAACAGACAAAGCGGTTCCTTCAAACTGGGCAATATGCTCTGCCATCTTCAGAGGATAACCTGCATATTTGGGATCTCTACCATAGGGAGAGGTTGTTGTTTTCATGCCAACCAGTGTTGTAGGTGCCATCTGACCACCGGTCATGCCGTAAACAGCATTGTTGACCATAATGGTGGTGATATTGACACCACGGATGGCGGCATAAGATGTCTCGGCAAAACCAATAGATGCGGCATCGCCATCACCCTGATATGTGAAGACTAGTCTATCTGGCCATGCCCATTTTATACCTGTTGCATTTGCACATGCTCTACCGTGTGGAGCTTCAAACCAGTCTATATCAATATAGTCATATGCCAAAACAGCACAACCAACCGGAGCTATACCGATAGAAATATCATCCCAGCCTTCTTCTTGTAGAATCTCAGCAATTACCCTATGAATAATACCGTGGAAACATCCTGGACAATAATGATTTGGTCCGGTATATATTTTAGGAACTTCGTATACAACTTGAAGGTTACCCATCACTTGGCACCCCCTTTCAAGATTTCAATAACTTTATCCTCTACCTCTTTGGGGGTAGGAACAATACCACCAGGATATGGCATAAGATGATACTTCTTATTAGGATCAAATATAGATAGTTTGACGTCCTCAATAAGCTGTCCCATGCTCATCTCAACAGTAAGAACATGCTCTGTCTTCTGAGCATACTCCTTTAGTTCCTTATCCGGGAATGGCCACAATGTAATAGGCCTGAATAAACCAACCTTATAGCCTTTTGCCCTAAGATTCTTCACTGCTGTTTTAATGATACGGGCTGCGGTACCATATGCAACAATCATGACATCAATATCTGACTCTTCTAGTTCAAATGCCTCAAACATTCTCTCGTTTTCATATACTTTCTGATACTTCTCAAAGAGTTTAAAGTTGTGAGCAGCCAGTTTATTAGGATCAAGCTCAAGAGATGTATTAACATTCTTCGTACCGCCGTGCATCTTCTTACCAGAAAGAGCCCAATCTGGTACAGGAATGGAATCAGGATCTATATCATATTTAAACTCAACAGCCTCCATCATCTGACCAACAAGACCATCAACAACCATCATAGCCAGCATGCGATACTTAAAGGCATTTTGGAACAGAAGAGGCATGATATCCACAGCTTCCTGCAGTGTAGAAGGAGCATAGACAAGATTACGATAATCACCGTGTCCGCCACCCTTAACAGCCTGGAAATAGTCAGACTGTGCAGGCTGAATATCACCAAGACCAGGACCTCCACGAATAAGATTAATAATAACTGCTGGCACCTCAGCACCAGCCATGTAGGAAATAGCCTCCTGCATAAGAGAAATACCTGGTGAAGATGATGCTGTCATAGCATATTTACCAGCAGCACCGGCACCATAAATCATATTAGAAGCGGCCACTTCACTTTCTGCCTGGATGAAAACGCCACCAACCTGGGGTAGCCTATATGCCATATACTCGGCAAGTTCACTGGCAGGGGTAATTGGATAGCCAAAAAATAGACGGCATCCAGACCTAACCGCTGCCTCTCCAAGGGCCTCATTACCCTTCATAAATACCTTTTCGCCCATACTTATCCCCCTCCTTATTCTGCTACTTCTACAATCTCACGATAAACATCAATAACACCTTCGGGGCACATCATGGCACAGAAGGCACAACCAACACATTTATCGGGATCTGTTAGTTCAATGGGGCGATATCCCTTTGAATTAATTTTGGTCTTTGAAAAATCCAGAATGTGAACTGGACAAACAGCAACGCATAAGCCACATTGCTTACATAGGTCTTCGCGAATCTTCAATACACCTCTTACTTTTTTGGGCACAACCCGTCCCCTCCTTTCTTAAACAAAAATATGCCTCTGGATAGGTAATACTGGATACTCAACTTTGTCTGCTACCACTGGGGCTATCTCGGCCTCAGTAGCAATAAATGGTATGGCAAGCTGTCTTTCCAGCTTTGCCACCGTCTCTTTAAATTTATTATACCCCGTAAAGAAATCATCGGCTGTAAGGGAACCTGCCAAATTGATATTCGGTATAACCTCAGATATGGAAAAATCTTCCTCAAGCTTGTTATTAAATGTGTTCATATACGCAAGCAATCCCTCATACGTGAAATTAGCCCTAAAGGGATTAACAATAAGCACAGTTTTGAACGGCACCTTCCGTATATCATCTCTATATATACCTATAGGGCACGTACCAGTTTCTTCCCCAGCAAGGTCGAATATAATCTTTTTTCCCTCTTCTAAAAGGTCTGATATACCACCAGGTATTACAGGACTATCCATATATTTAAGGTCACCTTCGGGATATCGTGCAGGATATCCATAAACAGGTGCAATATCCCTCGTGCGAATATACGGTTTATATACATCAAGATCAATGACAACAACTTCACCCTTGCCATTAATAGCAATATTGGCTGCTATTTCCGTTTTACCGTTACCACGAGGACCAATAAAAAGTACAACTTGTGCATTATCAAACAAAATCAGACCATCGGTAATATTAGACATATTCCTTGGCTTCCTCCTCTCCCTTTAGCACACGAAGAGCACCAAGAGCAAGGGCTTCCATCTCCATCTCACCAGGATACACATAAATAGGAGCAATCCACTCTGCATGCTCCTTTATCTTATCTACAAACCACTTGAAGTAGGCAAGACCACCGGTCAGCAGAATGGCATCAACCTTTCCCTCCAACGCAGCTGCCATATGCCCTATCCACTTAGCTACCTGATAGGCCGTTGCACCAACTACCAATTGTGCCTTTTCATCTCCAGCTTCCACATCTTTTTCTATTTCAATAGCATTAGAAGTACCAAGATGAGCTACCCAACCACCTTGCCCCTTGATTTTTTTAAGCATAGTTTTCTTATCATATTTACCCTCAAAGCACAATTTGGCAAGAGAATATACAGGCAAAGTACCAGAACGCTCAGGAGACATAGGACCTTCACCATCAAGGGCATTATTAACATCTATTACTCTACCTTGTTTGTGAGCACCAATGGAAATGCCACCTCCCATATGTGCTACAACAACATTGACATCTTTATAGTCTTTCCCTTGCTCACGAGCCCACTTACGGGCAATGGCACGCTGATTAAGTGCATGGAAAATACTCTTTCTTTGAAATTCTGGCCACCCTGTAGGACGGGCTATATCTACCATTTCGTCAACAACAACAGGATCAACTATGAATGCAGGCTTACCACCAGCTTCCTGAGCAAGCTCGTAGGCAATGAGAGCACCAAGATTAGAGGCATGCTCTCCCATTGGTCTATTCCGCAGGTCATCAAGCATCTTTTCATTAACCCTATAAGTACCACCCTCCATGGGTTTGAGAAGACCTCCACGACCAACAAATGCATCAATTTCTTGTAATGAAACTCCCTTTTCTTCTAACAACCTAAGAATAGTATTCTTTCTAAACTCGTATTGATCGGCAATTCTATCAAACTTCTGGATCTCAGCAGGATCATGACGAACAGTCTCCTGCCATAATTTTTTTTCATCCTCAAATAAGGCAACCTTTGTAGAAGTAGAACCAGGGTTTATAACAAGTATCTTATATCCCATATATCATCCCTCCTTCATGGCTATACCAGCCAAGAGTGAGTAATATTTGCTTTCATATGTATCTGCACGAGATGGCACAATAACAGGTACTGTAGCACCCACAACAATACCGGCCATCTTTCCACCAGCAGCATATGTAAAGGACTTACCAAGAAGATTACCCGCCTCTATATCAGGCACAAGGAATATATCAGCATCTTCTATAACAGGAGACTCTATTCCTTTATGTTCTGCTGCAACACGAGAAAGCACATTGTCAAGGGCAAGTGGTCCATCAACTATAGCCTTTATCTGCTTTCTCCAAGACATAACAGTCAGTGCAGCGGCATCCATTGTTGCAGGCATTTTGGGATTAACCGTCTCTACTGCTGCCAAAACGGCAACTTTAGGCATTTCATACCCTAATCGAGATGTTACCCACAGGGCATTTTGAAGAATCTGTACCTTTTCGTCGAGAGTAGGATAAGGAACCATACCCCCATCTGTTAAGAATATCACCTTAGGGTACGTGGGAACCTCAAACAATGCCACATGGCTAAGTAGTTTTGCCCTTCTAATACCCCACTCCTTATTCAAAACAGCTTTAAGAAATGTGGCCGTTTTGACAAGCCCTTTCATAATAGCATGGGCTTTACCTTCTCTTACAATCTTCACGGCCTTCTCGGCCATCTCCGCCTCATCGGAAGCATAGACAATATCAAACTGAGAGATATCTATACCTTCTTCTCCCGCAGTTTTCTCAAGTTTCTCTTTATCGGCCACCAATATAATCTCGGCAACTCCGTCTTTTACGGCCATATTGGCAGCTTTCAGTGCCTCACTATCATGACCGCCGGCTATAACTACTTTAACTCCCTTACGAGACTTCGCCAGTTCTTTTAGTGCTGAAAAATCTTTTAATGCCATATACATCCCCCTCCCTACTGATAAACCTTAGGCTGTTCAATCCCCTTAATAACACGCCATGCTCCTTCTGCAAGAGCCTCCATTTCAAAACCACCTGGGTATGTCTTAAATGGAGCAATCCACCCAACATAGTGCTTGAAGAAGTTGATAACATAATCGTTATAGGCAAGGCCACCAGTTACGATAATAATTTCAACATTACCCTTTAAAACACTGGCCATAGCTGCGATTTCCTTGGAAACCTGATAAAGCATAGCATCGATAATGAGTTTGGCCTTTTCATCAGTCTCAGCCATCTTAAGAGCTTCACGAAAATCTTTGGTTCCAAGGTGAGCATACATTCCACCTTTTCCGGCAATTCTCTTTAGTGTCTCCACCTTATCAGGCTTTTTATCGTAAATGTATCTGACAAGGTCTCCAACAGGTAGTGAACCAGCACGCTCTACCTGGAATGGTCCTCCCTCATTGGCATTGTTGATATCAACAATGCGACCATTCTTTATGGCGGCAATAGAAAATCCTCCACCAAGGTGAACGGCAACAGCATTGACATCCTTAATATCTTTTCCGACTTCAGAAGCATACTTGCGAACAACCGCTCTTAAATTTAGCATATGTCCATGGCTTCTACGGGGTAATTCTGGCAAACCAGAGAGCCTTGCATAATCCTCAAACTCGTCGACAGAAACAGGGTCGGTAAAATAGGCTTTTACACCAAATTCCTTAGCAAGTTCGTAACCGATAACAATACCAACAAGAGAAATATGATGGGCTTCAACACGCCAGTTGAGAATATCATCTACGATTTTTTCATTAACCTCATAAGTACCACCTTCCATGGCTTTTACAGGTCCTCCACGAACGGCGAAAGCAAGAAGATTCTCCTTTGTAACACCATGCTTGGCCATAAAATCTAGAACAGCCTTCTTTCTCATGTCTTTCTCCTCAAGAACATTCTGAAATTTATCCAGCTCCTCTTGAGGATGATCTATTGTTTCAACAACAATCTTCTCTACACCGGTATCTGTAGCCCTAAACAGACCCAGTTTGGTAGATGTAGAACCAGGATTTACAACAACAATTCTGTCTTTATCCATTCATATCACCTCTCTTATAAGAGTTTATGAGCTCAAGGGCTACATCATAAGCCCTTTCAGAACCACCATCAATTAAACGAGCAATTTCTTTAACACGGTGGTCCCCCTCTAACATTTTAACCTCTTTTCTTATACCTAGGTCCCTCACAACAAAATGGGTGTCTGAAGCAGCTGCTATAAATTGAGAATGTGTAGAAGTAATTACCTGTACATGTTTAGAAAGTTTTTTCAAAAACCAGGCTATATGAGAAGCAACATTACCACTAGTACCTGCGTCAATTTCGTCAAACACCATCACATATTGCGTAGGAGGAACAAGTGTGTAAAGCAACAGTAGGATACGGGATAATTCACCTGAAGAGGCTATTTCATAAACAGGAATTTCTCTATCTCCTACTTTAAACACAAAGTCCACGATGTCATTGCCATAAGGGTATATACCTTCTTTCCTATTAATCACTATATCTAAAATGCCACCCAGAATGTCCTTTGAATGCTTACGAAAATAAGCTCTTATAGTACTCGCTGCTTCCAATCTATCTTCAGTAAGCTTTTCAGAAAGACTTTCATATCGTTTTAGAAGATTTTCCCTTTTCTTTTTCAATTGAATTAAATCTGCTTCTCTCTGTCTCAATATAACATCAATATCCCGGGTTTCCTCAATAAGGCGTTTCAGTCCATCAATGTCTTCGTCATATTTTCTCATTAACCTTTGAATCTTCCATATGATATGCTCCAGCTCATCGAGTGACATCTCAGGATACTCAAGGTCAGCAATTATAACATCAATTTGCTCATCTATATCCGATATAACATCGTAGACACAACCTATATCAATGTTTATATTTAAATCTGATAACAAGGGCTCTATTACTCCCAAGATATGCCATACAGACATATCATCGGCTTTCAAAAGTTTCCTTAGATACTTAGCTTTTTCCAATACCTTCCCTGCCTGCCTAAGCTTCTCGGATAAAACAAGAAGCTCATCATACCTATCTATATAATCCAATACATCTCTAAACTCTTCTTGAAGTTCTTTTAAGCTTTCATAATGTTCTTTAAATAGTGTCAGATTCACTTCCGCAGCCGCAATAGACTCTTCCAACTCAAGATAACTGTTGTATACAACCTCTAACTCTTTTAGCAACGAGACATCTACGAAGCGATCAATCAGCTGACGACGAAAGGCTTCTTTTCTCAGCTGCTGCCTTTCATCAACTGACACAAGAGAAAACAGGCTACCTAACAATGAACTAACAGAATTCCAGGTAATAAGAATTCCATTGATACGGTAAGTCGTTCTCTCCTTTTTACTAATAAAAATAGATGCCTCTCCAGCATCTATTTCATAGCCTAAATTGTACAGACGAGATGCAACTTCATCGGAAATATCAATAATGGCACTAATGGTATATCGATCTAACTTAGAAAATCGAGGTGTCTTTTTTCCAAAGACATGAGAAATTGCTTCAAGTATTAAAGATTTACCACTACCTGATTCTCCTGTAATTACATTAAGACCACTCGAAAACTCTAAATCCCCATGAAAATTCAAAGAAGGAATATCAACTGTTATCGCTTTCAACATAGCGACTACCCCAGTGAAATTTCTCTCTAATATTGTCTACCCATGAATAGAAACCGGTTACATGTAAATAAGACAAAACCACATCTTCCATCCTTGAAATATCAAAACACGCTTTCTTCGTATATAATATGTCGGATAACCCATCTATAAGCAAATGCCACGGTTTATCTCCAATACATATATTCGTTGTCTTCTCATCAGATACAACTATAGGTCTAATAGTAATATGATGAGGATTAAGAGCAGTCAGTACATATACAGGAGCATTACTATCAATTATTGGTCCACCGGCTGACAAGGAATAAGCTGTAGAACCGGCAGATGTAGCAATTACAAGTCCATCCCCTTTAATGGAACCTATATGCTCGTTCTCAATAAATACCGATATATCCAGAATATCAAGAGGTCTATCTTTTACAAAGACAACATCATTTATGAACAACTTTTTATTACTTGTAGAATTCATAACCTGCATAACAGGGCGATTCCACAAAAAATAATCACCACTAATTAAGCGAGAAACTGCTTTGTGGATATCTCGAGGATTAACACGATCTGGCATAAAATTAAACTCACCAGCAGCTATTGGCCAAATAGGTATCCTACAGTTGGCATCAAGTATCAGGTGAGAGACCCGGATAACGGTTCCATCTCCTCCAACGGATACAACTAAATCTACAGAGGAAAATGCTTGTAAGTTCACTGAACGCCAATCTTCAAGAGCTATAGAATAAGCAATAGCTACACCGGCCTTTTCAAATTCCGAATGAAGAGACTTTACTATATCAAGAGCCTTTCTCCTAGTAGGATGGTGAATTATACCAACCTTCTTTATCACAAGTATCCCCCTCGTTAGTATTCTATCCGAAACACATATTCACCTTTCGGTGCAATATCTTCTATCTCTAGAGACTCCACAACAGCATGAGAAGGTCCAACTTTTAACTTCTCAATGAGAGCCTCCACAGCAAAAGGATCTCCCTCAGCTTCAACAAGTACTGAACCATCGGGTAAGTTTCTTACAAATCCACCTATACCCAAAAGATTGGCATATTTTCTGGTAAACCAGCGAAATCCAACACCTTGTACAATACCTTTAACTCTTATTCTCTTTCTGACTCGCATGACTACCTGTTACCTCTTCGGCAATCCCTTTTAATGTTGCATTGACCAAAGAGGCAAATTTATCATCAACATAGAGCTTAGCCAAATTAACAGCCTCATTTACAGCAACAGCAATGGGTACAAGATGCCTATAAAATAATATCTCTGCAGCTCCTATACGGAGAATCGTCTTTTCTAAATCCCCCATTCTATCAAAAAGAGTGGATTTTATATGATTTCTTAAGATATTATCTATAATATCCCTCTTATCAATAACTGTTGCAATAATACGTTTAGCATGCCTTTTCAACTTACTAGATGGTTTTAAATCTGCCATGACCTGTGCAAGAACCTCTTTGCGAGAAGGTTTAACCTCTGCAACTTCATAAGCATATAACGCCGTTAGTAAGTTTTTTCTTAGTTTGCGAAAATACTTATTACTCAGAGACATCCTCTACAAGCACCACCACTCGCACAATATAGTTCATACCAAGTGTACCAGCAACAACCTTCTCCACAAATGAAGAAACTTTGTTAACAATTTTTTCCACCTTAGCATTTGGAAAAACAGAGATAGGTACAACAATTTCGATAATATCTTTATCCAATTCCTCTATAGTAATAGCATCCATTCCACCTACTACACCGGAAACACCATCAATATCTGGAACGAGGGCAACAAGCGTTGCCCTCAACACATCATATGCACTTGTAGAAGCCTGGGGCCTCTTTATCATTTGGAACGCACCCTCTCTACATATTCTCCAGTACGAGTATCAATTTTCAGTACATCACCTATCTTGATAAAAAGTGGTACCTGAACAACAGCACCTGTTTCCAATGTTGCTGGCTTGCTTCCACCAGCCGCAGTATCACCCCTAAGACCAGGATCGGTATCTACAACCTCAAGTTCAACAAAAGTAGGAAGTTCTACAGAAAGAGGCTGACCCTCGTAGTAAAAGATGCGGACTGTGGTATCCTCTTTCATAAATTTAGCGGCATCCCCAACAATTTCTGCAGGGATACCTACCTGGTCATAAGTATATGTATCCATGAAATAATAGGTATCACCATCATTATAGAGGTACTGCATATCCTTACCTTCAAGATACGCCTGTTTAACTTTCTCACCAGCTCTAAATGTTGTCTCAATAGATGCCCCATCGCTAAGTCTTCTCATTTTTACTCTAACAAATGCAGAACCTTTGCCAGGCTTAACATGCTGTGCCTCAAGGATTCTATACAGCACTCCATCGATATCTATAACAACACCCGAACGCAGATCGTTTGTAGATATCACTATACATCCCTCCTATTTATGTTTTATGACTACTCTTATTATATCAGAGCCTAAATATCTTATCCAATGAAGACAAAACAATAACCCCGTTTTCCGTCATCATAACATCGTCTTCAATTCTAACCCCAAACTCACCTGGCAGATAAACACCAGGTTCAATAGTAAAGATAATATTCTTATCTATTATCTCATCAGACATATAAGAAACACGGGGCATCTCATGTATTTCTATACCGATACCATGACCAAGTGAATGGGTAAAGTACTCAGCAAGCCCCTTATCTTTAAGATAATTCCTTGCAAGAGCATCAATTTCTTTAGCAGTCATACAACATTTAGCTCCACGAATAGCAGTTTCTTGAGCACCTTTAACGGCCTGCAAAACCTCTTCGGCCTTTTCAGAAATTTTTCCTACAACAACCATACGGGTAAGGTCAGATACATACCCCTTATAAAAGGCACCCCAATCTATAACAATAACTTCTCCTTCCTTAACCTTTTTGTCGGATGCTACCCCATGTGGAAGTGCCCCTCTATAACCAGAGGCAACAATAATGTCAAAGCTCTCTTTATCTCCTCCTAATCTACGCATATGGTAACACAGTTCAGATGCTATATCTCTTTCCGTTACCCCCGGTCTTATAATCTCTAACGTTTTCAAAAATGCATTTTGAGCTATATCTATAGCCTTTTCTATAAGAGTTCTTTCATATTCATCCTTAACCATACGCATTTTGTAAAGATACTCGTCAGCACCTGAGAAAGTTTCAATCCAAGGAACAATCTCCCTAAGCTTATTAATGAATTTTACTGTAATTACATTTTCTTCAATCCACAATTTCTTAATTTCCTTGAGATAGCTTGGAAGTTCTTCCCAAATCTTGGTAAACAAGATAACTTCTACACCATCCCAAACTTCATCAGCTGCCTGAGTCGTGTAGCGACCATCAACGAGAAGCTTAATGCTTTCACCAGTAATAATAAGATAGCCTTCTCCTCCAGTAAACCCCGTTAAGTAATACAAGTGATGAGAGGTTGTTGTTAGATAAGCTTCCCCCTCCACAAGATTGAGCCTTTGTCTAAGAGTTTCGACCCTCTCCCTCACAAACATCCCTCACTTTCCTTTAAATGGATCCACTACTCCCACATCTGTAGGATCCTGTTCTTTTACTTGTATATGATAACGCTGAGCAACAACATTTTCTATTTCTTTTATCTTATCTTCTGGTATCTGAAGCTTTTCAATTGCATATCGTTTTTGCAAAACTTTTATCTGGGCATCTGGGGTCTCATATTTACTAACCATGCGTAATATGTAAGAATTATACCCTCCTGTAAAGATAATCGATGTGGAAAATAGAAGACTAATAATTGTCAATACTATCAATAATAACACCCAACTTTTTTCAGTCATTTCCCTTCACCTCCCATTACTACAACGGGAAATTGCATTTTAAATGATAAAGTGTATGGATAATTTTCTCCTTGGGAATATTTAATGCTAACATTGGATAACATGATCATCTTATCCGCATTTTCTATACGCTTAAGCATATTTATAACGCCGTTGTATGTTTTGGGGCCCTTAACACCATCAACGCTAACAATAACTATACCCCACATAGGATTCTTTTTGTCTTTAGCAATTTTACTAACTTTTACACTTTTAAATTCAGAAGCACCAACATTTTCCATAAGAGATTTCACATACTTAAACAAGAATGAATCAATCTCATACTCTGGCCTGCTACCATCAATAAAAAGTACAGAAGCCTTATCGGCTATCTCTTGAAGTTTTTCCACTTCTTCTGCCAACTTCTTCTCATCTATTTGACTAATAAGACGATTTTTTTCTGTGAGAACATCAACTGTTGTCATATTCGTACGATACGTGTCTAGTTCAGAAGACATATATTTGTAGAGAACAAAAATAGCTACCAATAAAAGCAACATGACAATAACATGTTTATTTTCTTCAAACCACTTCATTTGTTCTCACCTTCTTTCACATTCTGTTTCCAGCCCAATAGTAGATTTACGCTATAAGTCCACTCGTTTTCTTGAGACTGGGAGATAGAAGACAGATTTATGGGCAAAACCTTAGCATTTTTCACATAGAGATATGGCGATGCAGCAAATGCATCGATAAGCTGAGGAGCATCCAAATAGCTATCGGATACAATTTTCAGGGAAAGCCTTACACTATCTCCATTAACCGAGAGATTTATACCACCTTGAACTGTAGATCCCTTCGGCAAACGCTTTCTTATTTCATCTAGCACAATAGATAATTTAGGTTGCATGTCAATAATGGTATAAGTATTATCAATAAACTTCATAATAGTTTCCTTCTGCTTAATTACCTGATTAAATTTGACTTCCTTGGGCTTCAATGAGGCATAAGTGCTGTTTAGAGAGTCGATTTTTTTAGCAAGAGATTTATTTACCATCTTCATAGTAATAATAGGAGCCAGTGTCATAACAATAATTAAAATAACGGATACCCAGAAAGTAGTCCAACTTATGCCAACTTGTCTTCTTATAAACTTAGGACCATCTAATAAATTAAGACGAATAACAGTAAAGTTACTACTACCTTTCTTCTTCATATTCATCGAGAATCCCCTCCTCCTGCCAAGCTTGGCAGCATATCAACATATTCCCACAAAGCAAGACCAAAGGCCGTAGATACAAGCGGGGATATTTCATACAAAACATCCGAATGAAGTCTTTCGGCATCCATTGGTTCAAGATATGAAAGAGTTCTATTTTTTGTAATAGGAAATCCTAACTCTTCGGAAAGCAATGTATCAAATCCTTTTAGAAGGGCTCCTCCACCAGAAATAATGCCTGTAAATTTACCCCCACCAGAGGAAATGTTAGATTGGTAATATGCAATTACCCTATGAATCTCCCTAATAAGACTTTTCATAGCTCCGGCAATAATATTTTTCAGTTGCTGATTTTCTTCCTCTTCCAGAATATTTCTTTGATTAAGAAGATACTCTGCTTCTCTTTCGCTGATACCTTTAAACTCACTAACCTGTCTAACAAACATACTTGCTCCCATATCGATAAGACGAGTATATGCAAGCGTACCGTTCTCGAAAAAGCTGATCGTAGTTGTCTTACTACTAATATTAAGAAGCACGTACGTTAGCTCAAGGTCTTCTTCGTTGGTAAGAAGATATAGTGTACGAGCTTCAGCCAATAACTCCGCATCAGCCGCAATAACATTGAGTCCTAAGGACTTAAACACTTCAATATAAGGATCTACATGTTCTTTCTTAACAGCAGCAAATAATACATCATAAACATTACCTTTTTCGGACATTCGCGTACCCAACACCTGAAAGTCGAAATATAATTTTTCTACTGGGGTGGATAACTCTGACTGGATATCATCTCTAATAAATTCAAACATAACAGGTTTTTTCTGAGATATGTTTGCCGGCACCTGAATAATCTTTATAATTGTCTGTTCTCCCGGCACACCCATAACAACATTCTTCCCTTGAAACACATAGGCTTCAAGCACCTGGGAAATTGCTCTCTTAAACACTTCTGGATTTACCAGAAGTCCATTGGCAATAGCCCCTTTAGGAACAGGAAAATGAGCAACCTCAGATACAAGCAGCTTTTTCCCTTTTTTCACCAATTCCACCGCCTTGATGAAATGATCACCAAGGTCTAATCCAATCACACTTGATCTCATACACTAGCCCCCCTTTATATAAAGAACAAACGTCTATACCACAAAATAATGGGTATACCATAAAACCATGCCAAAACAGCACCCCAGAGCATAAAAGGACCAAAGGGAACAACATGTTTTGATTCACCTTTAAATATTTTCGTCATGAGCATAAAAACAATACCAACCAAAGCACCTAAACCAAAGGCTATAAAAAACCATGGTACGATTTTAGGAAAACCTAAAAACCAACCAATGATAGGGGATAATTTAACATCTCCCTCTCCCATACCATCGGGTACAAGATAATAAATAATAAGGAAAAACACAAGTAAAACAAGAGAGCCAATAACACGATTTCTAATATCTAGCAGAGTTTCCCAGCCTAAAGCAAAGGCAAACAAAGTCCATGCAACTTCAAACACAGCCATAGGCAAGAGAATCTTATTTGGAAGTATATAAAGTTGCATATCTATAACGCTGAGCACTATAGCAAAATAACCAAACACCAGCACCTCAACAAAGGCATCAATACCTTGTGGAAATACAAGAACAAAAACTATTACCGTCCACAAGCCTGTGATAAATTCAATAGCAGGATACAAAGGTGAAATTCTCTTACCACAATAACGACATTTTCCACCTAACATAATATAACTAAGAATTGGAATCATGTCATACCAAGCAAGTTTATGACCACAATAAGGACATTTACTCGGTGGATAAACAATACTTTCTCCTCTAGGAATACGATAAATAACAACATTAAGAAAACTACCAATTGAAGCACCTATTAAAAATATAAGTAGCAAAATTATGTAATACACGGGTTACCCTCCTTATAGATTCATCTGACTTATCATGCTGAATATTGGCAAATATATAGAAACAATAGCAGTACCAACCATTAAAGCAAGAACAAGGACAGTAATTGGCTCCATAGCAGAAGCTAACGCCTCTACAGCTGCATCAACCTCCTCTTCATAATACGAAGCCATCTTTTCTAGCATCTTGTCAAGAGAACCAGATGCTTCACCTATTCTTACCATATTGATAAACATAGGGGGAAATAGATCGGGATATTGACTCATTGCTGCCGATATACGGCTACCACCTTTAACCTTAGAAATGATATCGGCAATAGCCTCCTCGTATACTTTATTACCCATAACATCTTTCAAATTGTCAAGTGCTTCTGTAGGCGAAATACCACTTCTTACCATTGTGGCAAAGTTCGATGCAAATTGAGCTAAAATAGACGTACGGGTTAATCTTCCAAACAATGGCATCTTCAATTTTAACCTGTGCCAATATTTCCCTCCAAGTTTGAAGCCCAACATACCAAAATAGTTAAGGACAAATATAAGAACTATTACTCCAACCATCCATGGCCAATATTTAATAATAAATCTTGCCAAACCTATCATAAATGTCGTAAGAGCTGGCATCTTCTTAATACCAAAATCCTTAAACATCTGTTCGAATTTAGGAATAATGAAGATTACAATACCTAAAAATATAGCAAGAGAAATACTGAGAACAACTATGGGATACGTCATAGCACCTTTAATCTTACGCCTAATAGTCATATTTTTCTCCAGCAAAGTAGCAACGTCATTTAAAGCTTTTTCCAGATGGCCTGTCACCTGGGCTGCTTTAATAATGTTAGGGTACATAGGCGGAAAAACTCCAGAATACATAGCAAGAGCATCACCAAAGGTAGTATCGCCTCTACGGACCATGTTAGCAATTTCAGTAAATACCTGTCTCAAATACGGATCTTGTATCTGTTGTGCAACAATATCAAGAGATTCTACAAGCTGCATACCTGATTCAATCATTGTAGCCAGCTGTCGAGTAGCGAGAGTCAAAGCCTTGAGAGAAACCTTTTTCCTGAATACCTTTCCAGACGAAGATGTTTGAACTGTTTCTTTTAGGGATAGAACCTGCGTTATTCCCATATCCATAAGTTTTTCCAAAGCTACCCTACGAGAAGGGGCTTCAATAACCCCTTTAACTGTTCCAAATGCCCCTTTTTTCGCAACATACTTGTAATATGGCATGAATCATCATCTCCTTACATGCCAAGATAACGGTTAAAGTCGTTAAGAGAATGCACATAATGAAGGGCCTCATCATAATCAACAAGTCCTCTCTTAACAAGCATAGCAAGAGCCTTATCCATGGGCTGCATGCCTTCAGAAGCACCCATCTGGATATGGCTAAGTATTTGATGTGTTTTTCCTTCCCTAATAAGAGACCTAATGGCAGAGTTGGCAATCATAATCTCGGCAGCCAAAACTCTTCCTCTACCATCTGCTCTCTTAAGCAATCTCTGTGAAATAACCGCCAAAAGAACAGATGCCAACTGTATTCTTACCTGAGGTTGCTGGTGAGGTGGAAATACATCTACAATTCTGTCGATCGTTTGAGCAGCAGAATTCGTATGAACTGTAGCAAACACAAGATGACCGGTCTCCGCTAATGTCAAAACCGTTTGAATAGTCTCCAAATCTCTCATCTCACCAACCATAACAACATCGGGATCCTCACGAAGAGCGGCCCTAAGGGCATTGGCAAAACTTAAAGTATCAGCCCCAACCTCTCTTTGATTAACCATAGACTTACCATGTCTAAACACATATTCTATAGGATCTTCAATAGTCAGAATATGATAAGGATATGTGATATTAATCTGCTGAATCATCGCGGCGAGGGTAGTAGATTTACCTGATCCCGTAGGCCCCGTAACAAGAATGAGACCTTGTCTTTTGTGGATTAAATCTTTAACGACATCTGGCAGCCCCAAATCGTCTATATGCGGAACTTCAAATGGTATACGACGGAGTGCCGCCGCCACAGTTGCCCTCTGTCTATATGCATTAACCCTATAACGACCTAGACCGGGAATTCCGAACGAAAAGTCTATTTCTCCTTGAGATTCGAATTTCTGTATTTGAACTTCATTCATAATCTGATACACAATATTTCTCGTATCTTCAGGTGTTAATCTGTCTTCGCCATATGTCACTAATTCACCATTGACACGATATACAGGAGCCCTACCAACAGTAATATGCAAATCTGAAGCTCCCAACTCTTGCATCTCTCGGAGCAGTTCTACAATGTCATATTTCATAATATCCCCCCTTTACACCTCAAGTGAAGAAACCACTCTTGTAACTTCATCAACGGTAGTAAGTCCTTTGAACACTTTTAGCATACCATCTTGTAGAAGTGTACGAGCTCCCTTAGCTGTTGCCACTCGCTTTATTTCAGCTCCTGAAGCACGGTCAAGTATTAGCCTTCGAATATCCTCATCTACAACCAACAGTTCATGTATAGCCAACCTCCCTTTATATCCTGTTCCACTACATTTAGGACAACCTCTACCCTTAAAATATCGTGGTTCATAACCAAGCTGGACTAAACTCTGTTCTGCTTCTTCCAGAGCCAGTGGCATCTCTGGTTTACCTATAGGTGCTTTACAACTATCGCATATCCTTTTAACAAGTCGCTGAGCTAAAACACCTATTAAAGATGATGCTATAAGAAAGGGCTCTATACCCATATCAATAAGTCTCATGGGAGCAGAAAACGAATCATTGGTATGAATCGTAGAAAGCACAAGGTGACCTGTCAAAGCAGCGTGCATAGCAATTTCAGCTGTCTCCTTGTCACGAATCTCACCTACAAGAATGATGTCTGGATCTTGTCTTAGAAAAGATCGCAATGCAGTAGCGAATGTTAAACCAGCCTTGGGATTAACCTGAACCTGATTAATTCCTGGCATTTCATACTCTACAGGATCTTCGGCTGTCATAATATTAACAGAGATATCGTTAAGCTCATTAAGAGCGGCATATAGTGTTGTAGATTTACCTGAACCTGTTGGACCGGAAACAAGTATCATACCGTATGGTTGGTGGATAAGCGTTCTAAAACTCTGGAGGACATCGGGTTCAAAACCAATATTATCAAGATTAAGAAGTGAAGGATCTTTTCGAAGCAACCTCAGCACAACCTTCTCTCCATGAACAGTAGGAAGTGTGGAAACACGAACATCAACATTAATGCTACTACCTGGTAATTTTGTAGTGAAACGGCCATCGAGTGGCTTTCTATGTTCGGTGACATCCATGTTTGCCATAACCTTAATACGAGCAACTATACTCCTTTTATAGTAAGCAACATTTTCATTAAATGTTATATGCTCTTTCAGAGTACCATCTACCCTAAAACGAATACGAAGCGAATTTTTTAAGGGTTCAATATGTATATCACTGGCTCCCTCAAGAAGAGCTGTTCTGAGCATGTTATTAACAAACTCTACAATAGGTCCAGAAACTTCCTCTTCCGCTCTGCGTTCCTCTTCTGAAATATCAATATCTCCTATATCTGCTAATCTGGCTCCGTAAACAATTTGAATAATATAGTCAAAATCTTTTTCCGGTATATAGTAAGCTCGTATAGTATCAAACTGACCTTCAAAGGCTCTCTTAATATAGTCTTCTGCCTCAAGATTCCATGGATCGGCAAAGGCAACTTCTAGTTCTCTAATAACAGAACCACTAGGGGTTGGATTTTCTAGTATACGTATGGGCAATACTCCATAATCTTCGGCTTTCTCTCGAGGTATCTTATTCAGCAGTAGTTCCTCTCCCATGGATTCAACTTCTTCTTTAATCTCTAATATCTTTTCTTTAGAAATTAAATCATAACCGAAATAGTCAGCAATCATTTGAGCCAAACTTTCTTCGGTAATACCAAATATCTCCATGAATACTTCGAGCGGTGACTTCTGCAATTTTTCATCTTCTACATCTTCCATAGCACGGGCTATCTCGGACTTTATGATATCGGGAGTCATCAAACTAATAAGAGAGGGATTTTTTCTTATTGCCTCAGAATATTTGGCAGCATTTTCTCCAAAGTATAGCAGCATACTAATAATAGGATCGATATAACGATCAAGACGCGACATCTTAAGACCTCCCCACTAACACTTGATATATATCTATTTTACACTTGAAAGTATTTTTTTGGCTATAAAACTTCGTTCAAGAATTCTAAACATTTTGGTATGGGGACCATCGCGTCTCGAAAGTGGTTTTACAAGTACAAAAGAAGTACCAGCCAGCCTTGCCATAAGAACATCTGTAAAAATTTGATCACCTATAACACATGTTTCATCAGGCGAATAACCATAGCGAATAAGCACTTTCCATAATGCTAATGGAGAAGGCTTTAAAGCCATATAGTAAACAGGAACGTTAACAATAAATCTCGAGATAAGGGCCCTTAAAAACCATGTGTTTGATAGCACAACAATATCCATATTCATCTTTTTAGCTTTTACAATCCATTCCTTTACCTCAAGTTCCACATTAAAATCTCCATAAGGAGATAGCGTATTATCCAAATCCAAAACAACAAATCGAATGCCCTTTTCGTAAAGCAAATCCGGAGAGATATCACTCAGTTTGTCTATAACCATCCCAATCCTCTTCATAAGGCTTTATCACCACCGATTTTATTTTGCCATCAACAATAAGATCTCCCACCATGGCAAGTAAAACATTGAGTCTATAACCTGTCAAACCATAAACAATAACTGTATGCCTATGTCCCTTATGTGTTTGAAGCATCACTCCAGCATTGTCTTCAGCTTCAAGCAAGGATTGAATATCACCAACATGCGGTAAATCAACTTCTATATACATTACCCAATACTCATTTTTCACCACGAACCCTCCTTATGTTAGCCAAATGTTCTGCATAAGTTTTAGCAAATAAATGTCCACCCTTACCATCCGCAACGAAATACAAATAATCTGTCTTGGCATAATTAATCACAGCCTTTATAGCATCAAGCGAAGGATTACCTATAGGGGTAGGAGGTAATCCATAATATTTATATGTATTATAAGGCGAATCTATTTGTATATCCTCAAACGACAATACAGCCTTGTGATAACCAAGCGCATACTCTACAGTAGGGCACGATTCCAGTTTCATGCCCCGACGAAGCCTATTAATAAAAACACCGGCTATTATAGGAGCCTCTTCTTTCTTAACAGCCTCCTTCTCAACAATAGATGCAAGGGTAATAATTCCATACTTGTCTAGCCCCGTCCTCTTTTCAGCTTCTGTCCAATTGATACCAGATACTTTCTTCAAAAAGTTGTTAAACATCATATGCACCAACCTTGTTGTACTCCCAGTAAAGGCATATGTATCTGGATACAGAAAACCCTCAGGATATCTTATGTGTTTACCGGCAAAAGCCGATACACTCTCAAGTAGAGGTGTCGATGTAGCAGCGTCGATAAAACTATGTGTAGGTGTTTGTGTTTTTTTATATAAAATATCTGCCATCTCCTTAATAGTAATACCCTCGGGAAAAGTGACCATAACAAAAGCTTTGTCGCACCAATCTTGAAATGACATTACAATATCAAGATACGTACCCTTTTGCGGAATACAATAAACATAATCAGCTTTAAGTATCTTAGCAATATTATATTTCTCCATTAGAAGCAGAAGAATATCTTTATCTAAATTTGGGTACTGTGATGTTATCTCCTCAACAATTTTATAAGGGGTATCTCCACTTCTAACCGTAATCTTCAACGGTTTATTAAATGTGTATGTCAAGCTTTCCGGAGATGAAACAAAACCAGATAAAAACCACCATATACTATACAGTCCCATTAAGGCAGCTACTATATAAATGAAATATTTAATCTTTACCTTCACTAGATAAGTACCCCCTCAGAAGCTCTAAGGCGGCTAAAGAATCTACAGAATACTTATTGCCATACATGTCAAGTAACATATCTTTTGCAATTTTACTGGTAAACCGTTCATCCAAAAGAATAACTTCAACATCTTTAGGAAGCTGGGTCTTTAAAGTATCAACAAACTCATCAACAAGTGTTGCTACCCTACCATGAAGCCCCTTGAGGGTTATAGGATAACCTACAATAACTTTATCTACTTTTTCTTTTTTAATTAAGTCAATAAGATCTTTCCAAAAAGAAGAACTTTTTCTATCGAGATGAGGACGAGGAAAAGTAAAACCACCCTTGGCAATAGCAATGCCAACCCTTTTTTCTCCATAGTCAATCGCCAATATGTTTGCCATGTCCTTCCTCCCACTCTTTGAAATATAGAACAATAATCTTAGAAAATGCTGCGAATACAGGAACTCCGATAATAATACCAACAACACCACCTATCTTTCCACCAACAAGAAGGGCTAACATAACAATCCAAAATGGCACAGACAGATTAGCAGAGTATATAAGAGGTGCAGAAACATTTTCAACAACCTGCCCAACAATATAAATAAGGGTTAGTACCAGAAAAACCTTCCAAGAGGGCATAGAAGGAATAACAGCAACAATACCAAATAACCAGCCCAAAACAGGTCCAATGTACGGAATAAGGTCAGTAATAATTGCAACAAGTCCAGCTATTCCCGCATTGGGAAAACCGGCAATAGCAAATCCTAACCATATAACAAAACCTACCATGAAAGAAATTATCAGCCTATTACCTGTAAACCCCACCATATAGAAATGGATAATTTTTAGGTCTCTGGCAAGATTACGCAGCATCTTCTTTTGCGAGTTTGAAAAATGATTGATTAGGGATTTTATCTTTTTAGCCTCCATGCCGATTAAAATGGAAACAAAGGCACCGGCACTAATATCAAAGAAGAAGCCCAGAGAAGATACAAAATTCATCATTTTTTCTGTAATTGTGGACAGGAAATTTGTATGTACAAATAAATTATTAATAATACCTTGGGTAATCTGAATCGCCTGCTCCTGAGTAAGGCCTAGCCTATATAAAAGTATTTCCAATTCCTTTTGTAAAGAGTTGCTATTTTCTAAAAACTTTGAAACAAAATCAATAGCAGCAAATATGGCACTAACCGTTTGGGCTATAAGTTTGATTGTAACTCCGAAGAAAACCAGCAAGACAATAACATAGGATATCCACATTGTCCACGCCGGGATCTCTTCTATACCAATAGGATAACCAAATCTCCATTTACCTTCCTTTACTGAACGGACAGCATACAATATAAGCTTAGCTACCTGAAGGGCAATATAATAAAAGAAAATACCCCAAGAAAGCCAAGAAAGTAAAAAAGCCATTTTGGTATTAAGCTGCCAAACAAAATAAAAAACAATAA
Source organism: Dictyoglomota bacterium (assembly GCA_013153035.1). Lineage (GTDB taxonomy): Bacteria > Coprothermobacterota > Coprothermobacteria > Coprothermobacterales > JAADFF01 > JAADFF01. Next base: position 76,132 of record JAADFF010000083.1, read on the forward strand.
GGAGAAAGAAAAACATAACCTCTAACTTAACGCCTACAACAAAAAGCATATTGGTATATTGCTTAATGTTTCTAATATCTCCCGTATCCTTCACCGGGCATCAACCTTCATCAGACGTTTAAACTTATCCGTTATTCGTCTAATAACCCTAGACACCTGAGGTTGGGATATACCGAGTTCCTTTGCAATTTCTGACTGAGAATATCCTTCTTTATATAAATTCCATATCTTTCTTTCCGTAGTGGTCAGCATGTTATCTTCTATCCATTGCAAATCTCTCTTCAGATTTTCCTTTTCCTCATCGTAATCGCTTATAACATCATACAAAGACATTTCATCATCTTCACCAGCAATCGGTACATCCATGGAAGCAGGAGAACCTGCCATAGATATCCACATCTGTTTGATAATATCTTCCACATGAATACCCGCCTCTTTCATTTCACCAAGGGTGGGTTCCCTTCCCAGTTTTCTACGAAGTTCGTCTATCTTTTTCTTAATGGCCCTGTCTTCTTTGGACATAGTAGCGGGCACACCAATAAGCTGAATACCTCTTTCAAGATACTTCTTCATATAACCATCTATAGTAGATCGGGCAAAATCAGAAAATCTGCCCTTCTCTGGATTATATCTATCAAGTGCGTGCAAGAGACCCATGAACCCTTCACTAACAAGGTCATCATGTTCATTACGACGGGAACGAGAATATCTTCTAGCCATTTTTTCTATCTCTGGCATGAGCTTTTCAGATATCTTAGCTTTAATTTCCTCAGCCTTATCACTATCCCCACGACTTTGAGCCTCGTACATCTCCTTAGCTAATTCGTTAACCTCATTCCACACACTATACACGGGAAACACCCTTTCTAATCGTAATAGTCATAGAGAATTTCCCAGAACCATCTGTCTCGATATTCCCTCCAGCAATAAACACCTTTTTTATTACCATCGTTTCATATTTTCTGTTCGTTGTGTTCATCATGCCCTCAGCCATCAATACAATATCATTATTCTTTTTAGCAAGCTCCATCTCTATTTCCTTAAGAAGTCCTCCCATCATTAGCTCCTCTATCTTATGCATAACAGAAACAATGCTATAGAGCTCTTCTAAGCTGAGCATATTACCAACATCAGATGCTACAATATCTCTGATGGCTTCCTCGATATCAGCTGGTTTGCGTACCAGTCCTGTGCCCATAGGCATCACCCTCCTAACGATCAAATCTAACCACTACCCCTCTGGAAGACCAATTTCTCTTCTTCCTATTTTTTGTTACCAGGGTGATACCTACAGTTATACCTGTAAGAAATACAAGACTAGTGATGCCAATTATGAGATATAGCTTCTCTTTTTTACTCATCAGATTTGCCACCTCTCCTCTTCTTTCGGCTAATATAATCCTTTACCGGATCGACATCTACTTTCTTAAATCCTTTCTTTATAAGAGGCATTGCTAATCCTAGTATAGTCTTAAAGTTAGTCTTACCCGCAACAACTGTCATAGTTAGAACATCAACAGTGTCCTTGAGAGACCTCACAAGCTCCGCAACTTCATCTGTTGTTTTAGTAAGATTACCGGCCATTTTGGGACTCTCATGTTCAAATGCCTCCACAATGCGATCAACACGCTTCAGTATCTCGTTCAATGTGCCGAAGTTCTTAGCAAGTGCTATAGCTACTACCAGCCCTACAAAGAATAAAAGCCATAATGGTAATCCTACCGCAAAGAATAATGTCCAGCCGCTCACTCTTCATCCCCCTCTTTCATTTTACTCATTTTATAATTTTCATAAACCTCTTTTGCCGCCTTTGCAATCTCCATAAAATCTTTATATTGATCATCATATAGTGGTGCAGGCGCTCCTGTAAGGGGACATGCACCGCCTTTTGACTTCGGAAATGCTATAACCTCTCTAATAGATGGTTTGCCAAGCATAACCATGAGTATTCTATCAAGACCAAGAGCAATGCCACCATGCGGCGGTGCTCCATAATTAAATGCTCTCAGGAAAAACTCAAACCTACCATCAATATCACTGAACTGAAGAATCTCAAAAATTCTCTTCTGAAGGTCTCTATCATGAATTCTTATACTACCACCACCTATTTCATAGCCATTGAGCACAATATCATAAGCTTTTGCTCTAACTTTAAGAGGTTCTTTATCAAGCAATGGTATATCTTCCTCTATTGGCATAGTAAATGGGTGATGAGCTGCTTTAATAGAACCATCGTCATTAACCTCAAACAGTGGAAATTCAACAACCCATAGAAATTCGTAACCATCTTTAACAAGTCCTAATTCATTTGCCATACGATTACGTAGACGACCAACAATTTCGTTAGCTTTAGGATACTCACCAACAACACCAAGATATGTATGTCCCTCGGGAATCACTTCCAGTAGTTTCTGTTTTTCTTCATCGCTCAGGAATTTTGTAATAGTACTAACCAGTTCTCCATCCTTGTGCATAAACCACAGGAGTCCACCTGCGCCCTCCGCCTTTAGCTCTTTCTCCAAATTCTTTAAAAAGCTCTTTGAATAAATAGCGGGAACAATGATACCAACAACATTATCACCTTTTTCCAGTGCTGAAGCGATAAACTTAACACCAGTATTTCCAAACACATCGTTGAGATATACAAGTTTTAGCGGATTTCTAAGGTCAGGTTTATCACTACCATAATCGTGCATAGCCTCTTCGTATGTCATAACCCTAAAAGGTGTCTCCACTTGATATCCTGTAAGTTTTTCTAAAAGACCAGCCAGCATAGGTTCAATAAGATGACGTATATCCTCTTCATCAATAAAAGACATTTCTATATCAATTTGGGTAAATTCTGGTTGTCTATCAGCTCTAAGCTCCTCATCTCTAAAACACCTAGCTATTTGAAAATATTTCTCTACTCCTCCTATCATAAGCAATTGCTTGAATATTTGAGGAGATTCTGCCAAAGCGTAAAAAGTGCCTATGGGATTATGGGAAGGAACCATGAAGTTCCTTGCACCGCCGGGTGTGTACTTCGTAAGATACGGGGTCTCTATTTCCCAGAAACCATTATCAGATAAATAATTTCTGATAAACATAGTTGCCTCATGCCTTTTCCGAAGCATATCCCTCATAGTGGGTCTCCGTAGATCTATGTAACGGTACTGTAGTCTCTGCATTTCAGAAAGTTTATCTTCCGGAGCAGTAAGAGGAAATGGAGGAACATCAGACTTAGCAAGAATCTTAACTTCACTGGGTTCTACCTCTATTTCACCTGTCGGAATATTAGGGTTAACAGTAGATTCTTCCCTTGCTTTAACAACACCTTTTACATATATGACACTTTCCTTCGTCATCTCATCAAGCACATCTATAAGCTTTCCGTGTTTACTTCTATCAAACACAATTTGTACTTCTCCAGAACGATCACGCAGCATAACAAAAGTCAAACTACCCAAATCGCGTATCGTATGTACCCAACCGGCAAGCTTAACCTCTTTACCAACATCTGTTTTTCGTAGTGTTCCAGCATAAGTATCCTTAATCATCATGAGCTCCCCCTTTCAAGAATGATATCAGCTATATCTTCCTGTTTAAACATCTCCTGCTTACCCGTCTCCATATCTCTTAGTGTTACCATACCTTTTTCAATTTCATCGTCACCCAGTATAAGAACATATTTGTAGTTTCTTTTAGCTGCAGCCTTCATCTGTGATTTCAGTGATGTCCCTCTAAGGTCGACCTCTGCAGCAATAAATCTATCCCTCAAAGTTTCTGCTAATACAAAAGCATCATCCATAAAATCCTTTTTTGTATATACCACCATTACCTCGGCATAAGGTTCATACACGACTTTTTCTGGCACCTGAGCAACCATAAGAAGTCTCTCTATACCAAGGCCAAATCCGACACCGGGCACAGATGGGCCACCATAACTTTCCATAAGATAATCATATCGTCCACCACCTGCCACAGCAGACTTAGCACCAAGCCCTTCTCCAATATATTCAAATACCGTTCTTGTATAGTAATCGAATCCCCTAACAAGTCTAATATTCTTCTCATACGGCATACCCAACTTGGCAAGGAGCGTTTCTAACCCCTCTTTGTGTGCTTGACACTCTTCGCACAGAAAATCTTCTATAGTAGGCATCTTATCAAATAATGAAACAACCTTCTCATCTTTAATATCAAAAAACCTCATAGGATTTCGATTGATTTTCTCATGATACTCTTTGGGAATATCATCCCAGTATTTCTCTATCTCGCTGCGGAGAGCTTTTATATATTTAGGTCTACACACTGGACATCCTATATTGTTATAAGACATATAGCCATTAACTCCAAATATTCTCATAACGCGGTATAACATAACCATTGCCTCAGCATCACCATGGGGACCACTGACACCAAATAACTCTATACCAAACTGGTGAAACTGACGATATCTACCCTTCTGGGGTTTTTCCCTTCTAAACATAGGTCCGATATAAAATACCCTAACCCATGGAAGACTCTTCATACCATGTTCTATATAAGACCGAACAACGGGAGCTGTACCTTCTGGTCTAAGGGTCAGATATGAACCGTCTTTATCCTCAAACTCATACATCTCTTTCTCAACAACATCACTACTATCACCAAGCCCCTTCCTAAATAAGAAAGAATATTCCAGTATAGGTGTACGAATTTCTTTGTATCCATAAAGCCTTGCTATAAGTGCAAGGATATTTTCTGTTCTTCTCCACAACTCTCCATCAGGAGGAAGAATATCACGCATGCCTTTAGGCGTCTTCATCTGCACAGTAATCACCCCACATACTAAAGATTATTAGATATTATAACCCCAAATACCTCGGGAACACTGCCCCCAACTTCTATTTTCTTCTGTGCAGATGTAATAGAAACCTTATCCTTAGATATCTCTAAAATAATACGCCCTGTGTAGGAATTTTTCAGTATATCAACAAGGGCAAAATAGTCATCCCATGGCTCTTCAAGCTCTATATCATAAGTTGACTGAACAAATAACTTGAACTTTTCCCATAAATCCCAATCAGCCTTAATAAGGACATTCATAGCCATTACCCTATCATCCCCAGTGAGGAAATCAAATGGAACATAATTCCAGCGAATGGTAACATTGCTCGTCTCTCCCTTGGTAATGCGGGCAATCACATCGGCCACAAGTGATTTAATGAGCTCAAAGCCAAATGTGTCTGTATCAAAGAAACCACTTTGACGAATACCAAACACATCACCAATACCTCTTAGCTCCATGTCAAGATTAGAAACAACAAACCCATAACCCAATGTGCCAAATTCGGCTAATGTTTCTAAGAAACGGGGATCCTTTGTACGAGGAGTTTCCGTATAAAAGAAGTAAACCCTCCCCCTTCCATCCCCACTTCTTCCCACACGACCTTTTATCTGATACAGAGAGGCAAGGCCCAAATACTTAATATCATTGACAACAAGCACATTAAAATCAAGAAGATTAAGTCCTACACCAACAATAGATGTGGCAACAAGAACATCAACCTTCCCTTCAAACACATCGGAAAGTACATTTTCAATCTCTCTATCTGGCATACGACCATGTAATACCTCCACCCTCGCACCGGGAATAGCACTGGCAATAAGACCGGCATATTTTGCAAGGTCTTTTATGCGGTTGTGAACAAAAATAACCTTTTCTCCAGCAGCTAGTTCATCTTTGATAACTTCGAGAACGTTCTCATCTCCGCTACGTCGGGCAACAACAACATCCACCGGCTGTCTACCTTTAGGAGGTGTTTCTATAAGAGATATGCTTTTAAGCCCAGACATACCATGAAACAGTGTACGGGGAATAGGGGTTGCCGACATAAACAAATGATGCACATGAGGATATCTCAGTCTATAAAATTCTTTCTTTTCCACCCCGAACAAGTGCTCATCGTCAACAATAACAAGTCCCAATTTATCTGCTGTAATTTTATCGGTAAACACAGAATGCGTGCCAACAAGAATATCTACCTTACCTTCTATAAACTTCCTAAGATTGTCTTTACCTTTACCCTTGGCATAGAAACCAACATTGATACCAGCAGGTTCAAATCGCTTAGAAAAATCGCCATATAGCTGATGAGCTAATACTCCTGTGGGTGCAGCAACAATGACTTTATAACCAGAAGAAACCACCCTTGCCGCAGCCCTTATGGCAACCTCTGTTTTACCAAACCCCGTATCACCACAGATAATACGGTCCATTGGCTTGCCAGATGAAAGATCAGCATACACATCTTCTATGGCCTTTTTTTGATCTTTGGTAAGTGTATAAGGAAATCCTTTTTCTACAATTTCTTCTATTTCCGGGTCACCGGTCATTACCGGTGCCTCTATATGCCTACGAGTCCTTTCCAGCTCTATAAATCGCTCTACTGCTTGCTGTATAATCTCTTCAAGTTTCTTGATCTTTCTCTTCCAACCCCGCCTTTCCACTTCGGTGATTTCAATAACACCACTGGCATTGGAATAAGGGTAAAGCATGCTAAGCATTGTTATTGGGGTGCGAATACGTACATCTCCTTTATATTTAATAACAATATGGGGTGTAGGCTTCTCCTCTATGGCTTCAACAACACCAATGCCACCATAGAGACGATGTATTACATAACTGCCAACTTCTATAGAACCACTAACATTTCTCCGTCTAACCCCAACAATTTCAGGCCATAAATCGTAATCCGTTAGGAGTGATATGTCTTGCGACTGATAACCATCTTCAAAAAAGCCTGGAACAACCTCAACGTCATCAGAAAATGAAAGCTTTTCGGCCTTTTTGACAGAAAAACCCAACCCATTCAAATAATTTACCGTCCTATCAACAAATGCCGTGATTACCTTAATAGTAGAAGATTGCTTAAAATCATAAACAGAAGGTTCTATTGTCTCAACATACTGCATATCATATTTAAAGGGCATAGAACCCACTTCATAATTCCAAATACGAGGGGCAATCCAAATTCGTCTCTTATAGCCTGCAAATTCTAAGTTATCGTCTGTTAAAGGTATTTCTTCTATAGCTATAGGCAATGATACAGATGGTATAGACGCTATAGGTATCTGGTCATCGGGCGAAAAGATGCGCAAGCTTTCTACTATATCCTCATCAAATAGCACTCTCACAGGCTGGCCAAAATAAAAATCGACAACTTCTCCCCTTCTCGAATACTCTCCTTTGCCCCGCACATATGAAACTTTTTCATAGCCAGCGTTTTTCAAGATATCGACGAGCTCTTCTGGAGTCAGTTCATCGCCAATTTTCAGGGTAGAAATTCCCTTAGAATAGGCTATCTTTTTCTTTCTAACACTCCGAGGAGAAACAAGCCCTATAGGAAAAGTACCCATATCAACAGGTCCTATAGGAGGAATATCAAAATAAGGTGCAAGTTTCAAAATAGCAGATTCTATATAAGAAGGAACATATAAAAGTGTTCCTTTATTCAGCAATCCTTCCCTACCAAGCTGCCACCATAGGTGGGGAATACTCTTAAAAATCTTCTGGGTTTCTTGTGTTGTAGTATTGCATTGCCTTGTCTTTGCCATCTGTAATAAACAACCTCACCATCTCATAGGTCCTCTCAAGAGCTTTTCTAAACATGGGAAGTTCTATCTCAGGAGGAGGTGATAACACATATTCTGGGATAGGAGTACCATCAAGAGGCCTACCTATCCCAATCTTGGCACGCCAAAAATCAGGGGTTCCCAAATGGTTTACAATAGATTTAATCCCATTATGTCCACCACTTCCCCCATCAAACTTCAGACGAGTAACAGCCACAGGTAAATCAAGGTCATCGTGAACAACTATAAGCTCTTCCAGAGGAATATGCTTATCTCTGACTAGTGGAGCAACACCTTCGCCGCTAAGATTCATAAAAGTAAGGGGCTTATACAACATAAGCCCCTTACCTTCTATTTCTACTTCTGCTAACTCCCCTTTATAAGAGAGCATCCATTTCTTTTTTACCCTATTGGCATGCTTATAGATGTAATCTACAGCCCAAAAGCCAACATTGTGCCGCGTGGGATAATACTTATCACCGGGATTTCCCAGCCCCACAATAAGCACTGATTATTCTTCCTCCTCTGTTTTACCCCTACCACCAATAAGCTCGGGCTCCTCCATCTCTTCAACCTCTTCCTCAAGAGCTGCTTCTTCCTCAGGTGCAGTAACGGTAACAACAACCTCTTCTGGATCATGGGTTGTTCTAACACCCTCCGGAAGCTGAAGGTCTTCAACATGAATTGTGTCATCTATGCCAAGGTCAGACAGGTCAACGACAATTTTTTCAGGAATCTTATTGGCTGGAGCCTCAATCTCAAGCTCGTGAAGAACAATCTCAAGGATACCGCCTTCTTTAACACCTTTAGGCTCCCCAACAAATTCAATAGGAATATCAACGGTAATTTCTTCATCCTCAGCAATTTTGTGAAGGTCAAAATGGATAACCTCACGGGTAACATTATCTCTCTGGATATCCTGAAGAACAGCAAGAAATGGTTCTTTGCCATCAATAGATACTTTGAAAAACACAACACCACCGTGGGCCTCTTTAACAGTTTTTCTAAAATCCTTCATATTAACCTTTATAGGAATAGGGTCTATATCCTTTCCATAGACAACACCGGGCATATATCCGGCTTGGCGAAGTCTCCTCACAGGCCTTGTGCCCTGCTCCTGACGAAGCTCGGCCTTAAGCTCTATCTGTTTTATCATGATATACCTCCTCCTTTCCAGTCTACTATAGCACAGTCAAGTTAGCATTATACCAGAAACAACACAAAATTTTACGGATTAAATAATACACTCACCGATTCGTTATTTCTGATTCTTCTAATTGCCTCACCAACAAGCCCTGCTACACTGACAATCTCTATTTTATCAAATAAAACATCTTCTGGTATCCTAATTGTATCTGTAAATACTATTTTCTCTACTGGAGCCTCTCGCAGTCTCTCAGGAGCAGGTCCCGAAAGGAGTGCATGTGTTGCATAGATATAAACCTCTTTTGCCCCCCTATCCTTTAGAGCCTTAGCTGCAGATGTAATGCTACCTGCAGTATCAACAATGTCATCTACAAGGATAACCCTCTTACCGTCAACTTCACCTATAATGTTCATAACTTCTGAAACATTAGGTCTGGGACGTCTTTTATCTATGATAACCAAGGGTAAATCCCCCAGTTTAGAGGCAAGGTCCCTAGCACGTTTCACACCACCAATATCTGGTGATGCTATAACAACATCCTCGAGCTCCCCAAGGTTAGCCTTAATATGGTCTACAAATAGCGGAATAGCTGTAAGATTATCGACAGGTATATCAAAGAAACCCTGTATCTGTGAAGCATGCAGATCTATAGCAACAACCCTGTCGGCTCCAGCAGATTGAAGTAATGAAGAAACAAGTTTGGCTGTAATAGGCTCTCTAGGCTTAGCCTTTCTATCCTGTCTCGCATAACCAAAGTAAGGAATAACTACAGATATCTCGGCAGCTGA
>JAADFF010000024.1 GCA_013153035.1 Dictyoglomota bacterium
AAGCGTATTAGAAACATTCTTAAAGGTATTAAAAATCTTTCTACGGATATTACCCCTGAAGGCGAATGGGAAGAAAAATTGTACGCCAAGGCTGTGGACATATCTGATGCTTTAGGTGCCTTGGATTTTTATAAAGAAGATGATGTACGAAAGGCTATAGATATGCTAATAGAGCTTGCAGATGTTTTAGATAGATTCTTTGAGGAGGTTCTTGTCAATCACGAAGATGAAGAGATTAGAAAGAGAAGACAGGCTCTTTTGAAGTTGACAGGTGATGTATTTGAGAGGGTGGCGCGGTTTGATAAACTGGGACTCTAAAATTTATAGCTGTGCGGCATTATGAAAAGATTTTATACCTAGTAATAGGGGTTTTAGCTTTTTCGATTTTGTTTTGGTATGGTATTACTGGACTGGTGGTTCCTCCAGATGGAGCCACAGTTATTTACAACTGGACGGTAGAAGATACGACAGGTCATGTATATACCCGGAGGGAGGAGCGCTCTATACCTAAGGTTATCGATGAAAAAATCCCTCCGGGTATTTTCGTTTATACGGCAACTGTAGAGTTACCTTTGATTGGTAATAGCTCACATGGCTATGCTCTTGTCATAGCTCATCCTGCGTTTCAAGCTTTTCAGGTGTACATCGATGGTGTACTTATTGGTAGTGTTGGTGATATGGAAAGAGGGCAAAGTAACATCTGGAATGGTATTTTTTATTTTCCTATCGATAAAAAATTTCTTCGTGGAGATGCTCTTTCGCTAAAGATTAAGGGATATGCCTTGTACATCCATGGGTTTGATATAGAGCCGTTTATTGCACCAATAGATATAGCTAGAAAGTATGTATTCATTAATCGGCTTATTACCGATAGAATATATAATTGGGCTATAGGTGCCAGTTTGACAGTGGGGCTTAGTTTGATAGGCCTTATATTGCTCAGCAGAGGTGTTTCTAATAAGAAATATCCTTATTTTGCTCTTGCTTCAATGTTTGCAGCGATTTTTTACATGGATTATACAGTTATAGAGTCATTACCTGTATCGTATCTTACATACAAAAAGATTATTATGATATCTGCTATGATGGCAACATATTTTATTCATAATGGTGTTTTGGCCGTTGTATATGGTAAAGAAGAGAAGCCCAAAAGTTCTTATTTCATATCGTATCTTATTGTGGGGGCAGCGATTATAGATATCTTTCTCGGCTCTAATATGGTGACATTTAGAAAGATATATACTCATGTAGATTTGCTAATACCAGTAGTGTTCATATACGATGCGTTGGTATTATTTAATAAGTATTCTCAAAAAGAGGATAGCGTCAGGGAAATGGGTATTCTCCTTACAGGTATGATTGCCAATAGTTTCTTTGTTATCATCGATATATATCAGCTTATGAAAGAGCTTTATATGTCTTCTTACACTGTACTTATTAGCACTTATGGTCTTATGATTTTTATTCTTGCCATGAATTTTGCCCTCATATACGATTACATCAGTGTATACAGAAGGGCACAGAGTCAGGAGAAAACCGTTAAAGAGTTAAAGGACATATCCCGGAGGGATACATTAACAGGAGCGTATAATCGAGGTTATATATCGGAAATCTTATCTGCAGTACATGGAGATGTGTGCTTTCTTATGCTTGATATAGACCATTTTAAAAGAATTAACGATACATATGGTCATGTTACAGGTGATAAGGTGCTTAAGCATGTTGTTAGTATTATTACTATGCAAATTCGGTCTGGGGATGTTGTTATCAGATACGGAGGAGAGGAATTCCTTATTATATTATTTGATGCTGAGATGGGGATAGGTAGAGCCGTGGCTGAGCGTATTCGTAAGGCAGTTGAGAAGAGTATTATTATTGCATCTGGCCAACAGATAAAGGTAACAATTTCTGTTGGTGTATGCTGTGGCTATATTAAAGAGGATATATCTGAGGAACAGGTATGGGGATATATTCATAAAGCCGATGAGTACTTGTATATTGCCAAGGAATCTGGAAGAAACAAAGTAGTGGCGGGAGAGTGTCCCGCCACATGATTATGGATAGATAATTTTTACCATCTTGGTTTCGGATATCCATTGAACCCTTGCTCCAAATGTTTCTGCTATAAATCTTGCTGGTACAAGACTTCGTCCTTGTATAACAGGAAGCTTTCTACCAAGGTTGACCCCCTTTCCATTAATAATGGCATATGGTTTGTCTAGATATAAGGTAAGGGTTGTTTCTCCCAGTGAAAGCACAATTTTCCTCTCCATGCCATACCATCCCAGTTCCATGCCCATAGCCTCTGCGAGAAATCTTACGGGTATATATGTGGTGTTTCCTACTATCGTAGCTGGTACTTCCAACAGGTATTTTTTTCCATTGACATATCCTTCTTTTTTCCCTACGCGGAAAGATATAACGGTGGATGATGGATAAGATACGACACTGCATTTCTTGTATGTATTACCTGCTAAGTCTTGAGCGGAAAGACATACTTCATTAACACCCTTAAATAGGAACATATTGAAATGAAATTTTCCCTCTTTGTCTATATCAGGCTGATAATATGCCTCTCTAAGATTTCCAGCCTTCACCCTTACAATAAGTGATGCTCCGGGTTCTGTCATGCCTGTGACATTGACAGGATTTTTACTGAACACTCCTTTTTGGGGGATATTCCATATGGTAAATGGCGGGGTAGTGTCTATAGAGACAGGGATTTCTGCAGGTTTAGAGTTATTGCCGAATGTATCTTCAGCGTAAAACTTCATAACAAAGTTTCCATCACTGGGGAGTGTAATGTCTTTGAGATACGATGTGCCGGGACTAGCCTTAAATCTGAATATCTCTCTTCCATCGATTTCTGTCCATATTGTATTTACATCTTTGTCGGCAGGTGAGACAATAAGAACTTTTACCCTTCTGCCTTCTACGCCAATTTTTTCCACTATAGGAGAGGCTGGTGCCCCTTTATCTTCAAAATATCCTGTCCATGTGGCACTATTGTTGTCGGGGTTAATATCTTTGGTTTTTGTGCGTGCTTTGACACGAGTTTCTACACTTACGGGACCTTCCTTGGTGTTAATGAGGTCTATGTACAGAGAGGCAGAGCTACCAGGATCCAATTTTTTGATGTTCCATGTGTTTCCGATAACCTCTCCGTCTGTGACATCTATGACTTGATATGAACCACCATTTATAGAGAATGTCACGACGATATTCTCTGCTGGTGTTGTGCCCTTATTGAGTACAACAATGGGTAATGGATAAGACTTAGCCGTGTCAAGACCATCTTTGTCATCAGGTAATATAAGGGCTATATCTGATATGTTTTGGGGAGACATAGACACAACTCGTTTGATATTGCTAACAGGAGATTTCAGATTTGCCTCGATGAGTATAGGTTTGCTGTCATTATCGGGTTTAGCCCTGAACACAGCAAAATATATACCGGGAACAATGTCTCCCAGGGTCCATGTATCATCTTTAAATGTTCCTTTACTGAGAAGGACTTTGGCTACACTTCCTCCTGTGGGTTTTAAAATTACATTTAGGTCTTTTTCTGGTGAGGGACCCTTTATTGTGACAACAGCGGCTATATAGATGTTGTCTCCGGGTAAGAAGAAAGGATTGATGGTATACATTTGAAATTCAGTATTGGGCCTTCTGATGACATTGAAAGTAATCATTGTCTCATCGTTATTATCGTTGCTATCGCTAAGCGGAGATTCTACCTTTAATATACCGTTGTATTTACCTTCTGCAAGGGCAGTAATCTGTATGAGACATTTGACTGTTTGTCCTTTGATCATGGTGCCTATATTCCATGAATTGCCTGCCATAGTTCCTTGTGAACACATAGCTTTGCCGGTTTGTCTTATCATGCTATCTGTTTGGAAAGAGACTTTTACACCACTTGCTTGCCCTCCACGGTTTAGAACAGCCAGTTCTACATATGGGGTTTCCCCGAGGGCAAAATTGATGCTTTTCTTGGGTATGACGGTAACATCTATATCAGGTTCTTCTTCAACACCAATATAGATATTTTTCTCCATGACATATGAATCATTTTCATATACTTTGATAGTAATACCGTGTGCACCTATCTTTTCCCCTTTAATTATGAGGGTTAGCATGGCAGATTGACCTTTGTCGAGGTTGCCTATATACCATATATAGCTGTTTATATCAAAAGCTCCCCAAGTACTGTCAGTTTTAACAACTTCTAGAGCTGTAGTATCGGTAACAATGTATACTTTCACATTCCCTGTGGTGCTATCTGTCTCATTTTTAAGAGTGATTTGCATTGTTGTTGTTTCACCTACAGCTATAACATTGTCGGTAGTTGTTATTGATAGTGAAAATGACGGTGTATCAGCTGCATTTATGTATGGGGATAGGTAAATTGAGGATATTAATAATACAAATATGGTAATCCACGCTGCCCTCTTCATATTCTCACCTCCACTGTATACTCACTATGTATAATCGGAAATTACAGGTAGCTATGTAGTTTTTGCATGCCTAAAGCTATTAAGTGGGGAATATATGTTCCACGGGGGAGTATAGGTTGAAGTTTCAAGTATGCTCCGCCAGTATATACAATTGGAAGATTACCAGCGAGATTGTTATATCTGTCTATCCATAGAGATTGCATGTAATATATGCCACTATAGATAGCTTCTTCTGAGGTTTTGCCTATGATAAATCCCTGTTTGGGTGCAAATTTTTTCAGTCCTGGTGCTTTCAGTGTAAGTCCTTCATGCATAGCCTCTACTCCAGGTGCTATAGCACCTCCTATGAATGTTTTATCAATAACCACATTTATGACAGTAGCTGTACCCAGCATGACTACAAGTGCAGATGGGATAGATATCCCATTGATGGCAAGAAGTCTATCTATACCTACTGTGGAAAGATTGACATCAGGTGCTATGCGAAAAGACCATGGCATATCACGGGTGATAACTATGGCATGGGGATACGTAGTAAGCCACTTGTCAAGAGCTGGTTTATTAACACTGGAAATAAGAATATGCTTGGACTCAATGTTATCTATGGTTTTTCCTGTTGGTACTGTATAAAGGAGTGTAGGTGGGTGTGTGGTGAGGTCATACACTTTGGTTAGGGTGTTGCCAATATCTATGCCTATCATGATGCATCTACCACCTGAAAGAGCCTTATAAAGTCAGATTTTGAGCGGATAAAAACGAGCTCAATATTAGGGTTGGACATCTCTCCCAATATAATAGACTTAATGGATTCTTTGCCAGATGGATTATCTAGTGATGGGTTGATTACTACGGTTAGAGATGAGATATCTTCTCCCCATAATACAGTTCCATATTGTGATAACAATTGGCTTATCTGTATCTTTATATTTGCAGGTAGACTAGGAAGTACATTGATAATGAATTTGGTCTCCTTTTTATTTCCTATAACCTTGATATTGGCAAGATAGTGAGAGATATTTTTTTCATCGAGTAAGTTTATAAGAGTCTTGTTAACTATTGCCGTTAGGGATGTTTTCGTACCGTCTTTGTCTGGCATCCACAGATGCCTCAGCATGCAACCTTCCCTTTCAGGATGTACGCCTATATGAAAATCTGTAATGCCGTAAATATTTTTTAGTATTTTCATTTCTTCCTCTTTAGTGAAGTCTTTTAGCGGGGCTAAAAACGGAGGATTAAAGTAAGTTCCTCCTCTGCCCCAAGAATCACTTTGGTTGGCACCGGTGATAATGATGGCATTAGGATAATGTCGTTTAATAGTACCAAGTTTTATATGTCGAGTACATGTGTTACATGATATGCCTCTGTGTGCTAATTGTTTTAGCGCTTCATCGCCATATATGATATGAAGTGGTACAGAGAATTGTTTAGCTATAAGCTTGACTTTTCTTCTAATGCTGGGGTATGTAAAATCTCCCCAATCTATATGCACTGCTGTAATGTTTGGGATAACCTCTCTTGTCAGGAGTAGGGCAAGGGTACTATCCATACCACCAGAGAAGGCAACAACTGCCTGTTTACCATCTGTGTATTTGCTAATAACAGACAGCGCCTTTTCTATAGGGTTATTACTTTGTCCAATTTTTAAGGTAATCAATGAGCTTTTCGGCTGTTTCTTCATCATCTATATTGATAATAAGCTTATATCCATTTTTTACCCTTCTGACTGTAGATTTCATAGGAATGTATTTCTTTGCCAGTTTTCTCAGTCTGTCTACTGTTTCATCTTTTTTTACACTTTTTTCTCGTTTTTCGCTTCCTTCTGGTAGCTTGCCATCTTGTATGTACTTTAGGGTATTAACTTCTTCTTCCAGTTGTCGTGTAGACATATCTTCTGCCACAACTTTTTCTGCAAGCGTGATTTGCCACTGGGGTTGCTTGATTTCCAGAAGCAGTTTAATATGGCTAAGGGTTAGCTTATGGGGATATTTCTTGACAAGTTGTAGCACAGTGTCAGGCAATTGAAATATTCTCAGTATATTAGAAATATGAGATTTGCTTTTCCCTAATATACCGGATATCTCATCAAGTGTGAGACCCATATCTTCTTTCAATTTTTTTATGGAGATCGCCAGTTCCCACAGTGTTAGATCTTTTCTATCAATATTTTCTATGATTGCAAGGGCCATGGCCTCTTTGTCGGATACGTTGATAACAATAACTGGGATTGTTTTTTTACCTAGGAGTTTTATGGCCCTGTACCGTCTTTCTCCCGCTATAATCTCAAACTTATCACCTTTCCTTCGCACAACAATAGGTTGCAGAAGGCCATGTTTTTTAATCGATTCTGATAGAGCTTGTATCTCTTCTTCGGAAAATATCTGTCTGGGTTGGTATGGGGAGGGGTGTATATCATTAATAGGTATATTTCGGACATCTGTGTTTTTCATGTCCATCATATTTTCAAGGGATAAACCAAGTCCCCTGCGTTTCTTCACCTTATTTCACCTCCTGGAACATGGCTTTGCACCTACTATCAACTTCGTTGGCAAGTTCGAGAAATGCCTGTGTTGCTTTTGATTCTGGAGCGTATTCAAGGAGAGTTAGTGCATGTGATGGAGCCTCGGCAACCCTGACTGTGCGAGGTATTACTATGTCAAATGCCTTGTCCCCCAATACTCTCTTGACTTCTTCTAGAACTTGTCTTGCCAAGATGGTTCTTGGATCCCACATATTTATGACAACGCCTATAAGCTCCAAAAATGGATTCATGCCATTTCTTATGGTTTCCATAAGCTTCCACATTTGTGAAAGACCTTCAAGAGCCAAAAACTCTGCCTGTAATGGCACAATAACCCCATCGGATGCAATAAGAGAGGCCAGCATGAGAGAACTAACAGATGGAGGGGTATCGATAAGGATGTAGTCAAATTGATGTTTAAGTTGCTCAAGAATATCTTTCATGTAGGAAAGATTTCCCGTTCCCTCTATTTCAATGTTAGCCAATGCTAGCTCAGGTGGGGCAGGAAGTAGATACATATTGCCAAAAGATTTCTCTATAGTGATGACGGCTTCTTCAGGTGGTATATTATCCATTACTATTTCAAGTAATGTTGTTTCTAAGTCTTCGAGTCCTATAAGAGAGGTAGTAGCATTACCCTGTGGATCGGTGTCTACCACAAGCACTTTCTTATTCTGCTGTGTGAGTGCTGCAGCTAAGTTGACTGTTAGGGTTGTTTTCCCAACGCCACCTTTTTGATTTGCTATAGATATAACAGCCACTATAATACCTCCCCTATATGTATGCTTTTAATATTTTACTTGCCAAAGCGCCTTTGACGACGATTATATTCGTCTAATACTTGAAGTAGCAAAGTGTCATTCATTTCCGGCCAGTAGTTAGGTAGAAATATAAATTCTGCATATGCACTTTGCCAGAGTAGGAAATTAGATATTCGCATTTCACCGCTTGTTCTTACGATGAGATCCACATCAGCAAATCCAGGATTATACAGGAAATGTTCTATGAGTTCCATGTTTATGGGAACATCATTGGGTATTTCTCCGCTTCTAACACGGTCAACGATTTTATTGACAGCATCCAATATTTCCTGTCTGCCACCATAGTTTATGGCAAGGCCAACAGTTAGTTTTGTATTGTTTTTACTATTTTCTACCAGTTCATCTAAAACATCAAGAACTTTTTGAGGTAGCGGTTCTCTTCTTCCCATATGTATAAACTTTACACCCTTAGAGATATAAGTAGCCATTTTTTTCTTTGCCATTTCATATGCAAGGTTCATGAGATAGTTGACTTCATACTCTTCTCTTTTCCAGTTTTCTGTAGAGAATAAATAGAATACGATTGTTTCCAACTTTTCTGGGCTTCTTTCTAAGAAGAAATCAACTACATCCATAACTTTGTTAAAACCTTGTCTGTGTCCTTCCATTTTGGGTAATCCTCTTTTTTGTGCCCATCTTCGATTTCCGTCTACAATAAATCCTATGCTCTTTAACAACTTTGTCACCCCCTATAGCCAAGTATATCATGGATACTTTTTTGTATGCATAAAAGAAATATCCATATTACCTGATTACTTATACAGACTAAACTTTTAGACGGAATTTAACATGCATATGCACTCCTAACTGCAACTAAACTGTAAAGTTTAACATGTCTATGCAGTTGCATGATCTCCTTATGCAATTAATGGGAAGAATATTGCTTCAGTGAATATGGTTGCAGTTGTAATATTTAGATATGCAATATATTTGTTTTTAGGAGGTGTGTTGAGTTGAGCATGTTGAAGAAGTTTTTGGTTATTATCATTTCCCTCTCGATGCTCTTTATGGGCATGAGTTTTGTTCCCCCTATGGTCAGGGCTGAGCAAACAACCCAGGCTGGACCAGCCCTAAAACTAAGAACAGGAATACCACCAAAACTTTCCGCGGCAAGTACTTATGGTACTACTGGATCTCGTCTTTATATTCTTCAGTTTACTGGTCCTGTTAAACCTGAATATAAGCAAGCTATTAAGGATCTTGGTATCCAGATTGGCGATTATATTCCAGACTTTGCATTTGTCGTTAAAGGCACAAAAGCTCAGATGCAGAAAGCTTTACAGTTGAGTTTTGTTAGCAATGTCTATGAATATAGGGCAAAGTATCGTATTTCTCCAGAAGCTATGCAGGCTATAAAATCTGGAGAGTATGACAAGGTTGTTGCATATGGTCCTATCGGTGATCTTTTACAAATTCAACAGATTCTTTCTTCTATGGGTATTACTGATTTCGATGACATGATCGAAGAGATGATAGAAATGGTCGAGCAGCTCTATGGGGAACCCGTTTACTGGATAGATATGAAGCCTCAGAATGTCATATTTAATGATGAGGCAGCAAAGCTTATCAAGGTTAACCCTGTAGCATGGACAGATTATGGTTATCACGGAGAAAATCAGATTGTTGGTATTATGGATACAGGTCTCGATACGGGTAATGCTTCTACACTTCATCCAGATCTTAAAGATAGACTACTTAAAGCTTATGCATATGGTAGATCTAATGATTGGTCTGATCCTAATGGACACGGAACACATGTTGCCGGTTCTGTAGTTGGTACAGGTGCTGCATCTGATGGCAAGATAAAAGGTATGGCTTATGGCGCCAAGATTGTCTTCCAATCTGTTCTTGATTCTAATGGTGGCCTGGGCGGTTTACCAGATGATCTTAATGATGCATTCAAGGTAGCATATGATGATGGTGCTCGTATTCATACAAATTCTTGGGGATGTCCATATCAGTATTGTCAGAATAAGTACGATACACAGTCTTCTCAGGTGGATGAATTTATGTGGAATCATCCAGACATGACCATTCTCTTTGCAGCAGGTAATGACGGTGATTATGATAGAGATGGACAGGTTGAGTATAATACTGTTACTCCACCATCTACTGCTAAGAACTGTATTACTGTTGGTGCTGCTGAAAACTATAGACCTGATAAAGGTTCTTATGCTGATAACCCTAATGATATAGCATTATTTTCTTCTCGTGGTTGGACCTCTGATGGCCGTATTAAACCTGATGTTGTAGCACCTGGTACCTGGATTCTATCTACTCGCTCTTCACTTGCTCCAGATGACCATTTCTGGGGTAATTACAACCAGTACTATGCATATATGGGTGGTACTTCTATGGCCACACCTATTACTGCAGGTTTTACTGCTATTGTGAGACAGTGGCTTCAGAAGGCTAAAAATTATGACGATCCCTCCTCTTCCCTTATAAAGGCCCTCCTTATAGCAACAGCTAGACCACTTGGTGATGCAATTGTGTCTGCTGACTATGGATGGGGCGAAGTTGATATGAATAATATTATGAATGGTAGCCTTATTCTTCTTGACGAAGCCCAGACAAAATCTCTTAGTACAGGTGATAGTTGGACGTATACATTTGATGTTAATGATACTTCTAAACCTGTAAAGGTTGTCCTTGTCTGGAGAGACTATCCTGGTTCTCCACAAGCATCTTCTTATCTTGTAAATGACCTTGATCTTACAGTAACAACTCCATCTGGCTCTTCCTATTATGGTAATCATATGCTTTATTCTTCTGCAGATAGAAAAAATAACGTTGAGGTTGTATATATCTCTTCTCCTCAGAAGGGAACATATACCATTAAGGTTAAAGGCTATAATGTACCAGATGGTCCACAACCTTTTTCTGTTGTAGTTTTCTCCGGTGGAGCGACTTCTGGTGGTGGTAGTGAGGATACAGACAATCCACCAAGTGTAAGCTTTGCCAAGCCTGAGAATGGGGCAGTGGTAGATAAGACATTTGATGTAGAGATCAATGCATCTGATGATAAAGGTGTATCCAAAGTAGAGCTGTATGTCAACAGCACAGATGGAGATCCTATCAAGACATGGACAGAAGCACCATATACAATAACTCTTGATGCATCTAATGCCAGTGAAGGTGATTACAAGCTAATAGCTGTTGCCTATGACACAGCAGATCAGAAGTCGCAAGCTGAAATTACCATTACCGTTAAACATGGTTCATCTGATACTACAGCGCCGTCTGTATCTATTACCTCTCCAAAGAATGGAGATACAGTTTCTGGAAAGATTACTGTCGAGGTTTCGGCATCCGACGATTCTTCTGGTGTGTCTAAGGTTGAATTATATGTAGATGGCAGTAAGGTGTCTGAGGATACATCTGCTCCGTATACATTCTCACTTGATACAACATCTCTTAGTGATGGTACCCATAAACTTCTTGCTAAGGCCTACGA
Organism: Dictyoglomota bacterium; assembly: GCA_013153035.1. Classification (GTDB taxonomy): domain Bacteria; phylum Coprothermobacterota; class Coprothermobacteria; order Coprothermobacterales; family JAADFF01; genus JAADFF01. Next base: position 11,254 of record JAADFF010000024.1, read on the forward strand.
TGCTGCCGGTAATGTAGGTACATCTGAAGAGATAACAATTACTGTAAAGAATTCTTCTGAAGAGCCCCCTGCTGCTGCAACTGCTACTGCCGAAAGAGGCTATTTCGGTAAATTCTCATCTTCTGGTGATACAAAGTATTACTATATCAACATAACAACGCAAACAGAGATAACAATTAAAGCTTACATGGAAAGCACACTGGATATGGATATCTATCTTATGAATAGTTCTGGTACTGTCCTTGCCAAATCTGAAAATGGTAAGGGAGAAGCAGAGTCCATCACTTATACATTATCACCCGGAGTATATAAGATCAAAGCTTATAACTATTCGGGCTATGGCTACTATATCATCTATGTTGATAACAAGATTGATACGGCAAAGCAGGTATTTAAAACAATATCAGGTAGTGTTACAGATGGTGGTTCAAAAACTTACACTCTAAATCTTAAAGGTATTACAGATATATATCTCGATTGGGGAGACAGCGATGTAGATCTTGATCTTTATGTCTACGATTCTTCTGGTAACTTGGTTGCCAAGTCTGAGTATGGAAAATATCACTGGGAAACATTGAATCTTAATCTCAGTGCTGGAACGTATACGATAGTGGTTAAGTCTTATAGTGGTGGTAGCGACTTTACACTGAGTGTGCTTACAGACAAATAAGTTGTAAAGGGGTTTCTGCCAAACAGGGGGACACATCTTGTGTCCCCCTGTTTATTTTATCTGTTGCTCTTATTCGGCAGGTTCAAACATATCTTTTCCTACCCCACAAACGGGGCATACCCAGTCTTCAGGAAGTTCCTCAAATGATGTTCCTGCGGGAATTCCAGCGCCAGGATCGCCTTCAGATGGGTCATAGATGTAACCGCATACTTTGCATACATACTTTTTCATATTTCGCACCTCCTTTTATTAGCAACCTGTTTCTGGACAGGTTTTAACAGTTTGCTGTGTAGCTTCTTCTATTTCATCTGCCAAGTTAACAATCTCATTTATAACTTTTTCTTTGATTTTGCCCTTGAAAGACACATATGATAGTTTGTTGAGTTTTAATATACCGAGGATATCTTCTATCTGTTTGATTGTCATGCCTCCCCAGCCATAAGAATTTATGATTGCCAAGTTTTTGGCCTTAGGTCTAAGTGCTCTTACAAGATGGGCAAAGTAGATAATGGAGGGGTGAGCTGATGCAAGTACTGTTGGTGTTGCAAATACTATCGTTGCGGCATCAACAAGAGCCATAGCAAATTCTCCCGGGTCGGTTTTGGTAAGATTGAAAACCTTGACATCAACATTTCTTCGTAAAAGTTCTCTTTCAAGTACTCTGACAGCTTCGTATGTACTTCCGTGCATAGATACATAAGCTATAATAACCATGTCCTTTACTGTATCTGATACCCATACTTCGTATGTTTTCAGTACCTGCTCTACAGTGTTATGTACAGGGCCGTGGCTCGGTGCTATCATATCTACTTTCAAATCCTTCATAAGCTTAATATATCTCCGTATATGCATACGGAAGGGCATCATAATCTCTGCATAGTAGCGTTTGACTTCTATTTCTACCTCGGCCCAGTTGTCAGATGAGAATATCTCACTTGTGGCAAGGTGAGCCCCGAAAAGGTCACAGGTAAATATTATGTCATCTTCAGGAATGTATGTTGACATTGTTTCGGGCCAGTGCACCCAAGGTGTATAGAAGAATTGTAGAGTACGTTTGCCTATTGATATTGTTTCTTTATCTTCCACAGTGATAATTTTATCTTCTGGAATTTCAAGATGCTCTATGAGGAGTTCTTTACACTTGGGATTTGTGATAACTTTAGCATCGGGAAACATTTGTAGTAATGTGGGTATTGTTCCAGAATGATCTTGTTCTGCGTGGTTAGATATAATATAGTCCAGTTTTTCTACACCGGCATCTTTAATATTTGTTAGAAGTATATCCTTGAGATACGGTTCAACGGTATCGATGAGTACTGTTTTTTCATCTTTGATAAGATATGCGTTGTAGCTTGTTCCATGAGGTGTAGAAACAAGCTCATCGAATATGCGTCTGTCCCAGTCTATTGCTCCTACCCAGTATATGTCTGGTTTGATTTCTTTATATCCCATATATTCCGCCTCCTATATTTTTCTATTATTAGTTTAGCATATTAAACAATTATAGGGGTTAAAAAAGATAAAGGGCAGGTGTACTCACCTGCCCTTGTAATATTCTTTCAATACAGGGGCTTATTCCCTTATTATCTGAACATATACTTTTCTTCTTCTTGGACCATCAAATTCACAGAAAAATATTCCTTGCCATGTGCCCAGTACAAGTTTGCCATCTTTAATGATGACATTGACTGAGCTTCCTGTAAGGACCGCCTTAATATGAGCTGCGCTGTTTCCCTCCATATGTGAGTAAATGTCATGGTCCCATGGTATAAGAAGACCAAGCATTTTTCTAACATCCTGCATAACAGATGGATCAGCATGCTCATTGATAGCTACACCTGCTGTTGTATGTGGTACATAGACAATGGCAACACCATTTTCAACACCGCTAAGTTTCACCTTTTTGGCTACCTCCGCGGTAATTTCAATACACTCTTCGTGTTGTCTTGTCAATATTTCTATAGGATAGAAAAATGGCATATTACCTCACCTCGTATTCGTATGTTACTGGTATGTTCTCTCTGATTGAAGCTTGCACACCACAATATCTTTCACGGGAAAGGTCAATAGATTTTTTCAGCTTTGCCTCATCTACATTGCCTTCTGCAATGTATTTGACATGTAGTTTGGTAAACACACCGGTGTTGTCATCCACTTCTCCCAGTATTTCCATTCTGTAGCGTTTAAGGTCTTGTTTCATCTTGATAAGAATGGATATTGAGTCCATACCGGTACAACCGCCAAGGGAGAGTAGGAATATTTCATACGGTGTCATACCCCATTTTCCGTCAACGTCACCGGTGATAACATTGTTCCTTAGGAAATGAATGCTGTAGCCATCACATGTTTGAATAGAAAAGATTTTTTCCTCTTCTATTTCTGGTAGTATATCGGTGAATTCATATGATATTTCGATATCCTCTTTTAGGCTCTTTAATATAGGGGATAGGTTTCTGTCTACATGTTTAGTAATCGACTCTTTGCATTCTTCGGGTGCAATAAAGTAGTAATGTATTTTTACAAATCTCTTAGGGTGTTCTGTGGCTAGAGTATAATCTGTGTATACCTTGAATGCCTTTCCGCATTCCTTCCATATTCTGTGAAGCAGTTCTGTCAAAATGCTGACAACAGTTAGTGGCTTAGGTGTCATACCGGCATCTTTTCCATGAACTTTTGGAGTTGTATCCAGTACAATGGATGTTTTTCTGGCTGTTCCCACAAGCTGGAGTCCCTCGACCTGTGTTATTGTTGCCTTTATCTCCATAATACTCCCTCCCTGCTATTGGTTTGTATGTTTATTTTAGCATGGCCTTACTTGGTTCCTGTTGTAGCCTGTGTGGAAGTTGTGATGTTTGTTGAGGTACTGACTTGATTTGGTGTAATATTTTCAGCCTGTACAGATTGGGTAAAGCTTCCCAATTTATTGAGGTAACTTTCTATGTATCCAATAAATGTCTTTAGTCTTGTGGAGAGTGAAGAGTCATCTGTGAGTTTAAAGTTCTCAGGTACGTGAATATTTTTCAGGCTTTGCAAAGCAGTCTTTATTTGCTTGACGGCATTTACAACCTGTTCTTTTTGCTCATTGCTTAGGTATTTTAGGAGATTAGTATTGATGTCCTCTATAATAGCTTGTTTTTGTTTAGCGTCTTCTATACTTCTTGTCTTCTCTTCAATAACCTGCTTTTTAATATTCTCAATAATATCTCTGGCTTGCTGATATTGTGCTAGTGCTGTAATAACATCTATGCGGGGCTGTATATCATCGGTGCTTGTCAATTTACCAGATGCTGACAATGTTCCTACAAGATTCTTATAAAGTTCGGGGTATTGACCAGGGTTCTTGTATCCACTATAGACAAGAAGAGCATCGAGAGATGATTTGAGCACGTTGTCGAACTGATTTGTAGATGTTGCTGTTTTGAGATATTCCGTTAGTAGTGAGTATCCCTCTTGGTATGTTAGTTGGAATCCGTTGAGTCCATATGTTGGATAGAATCTTAAGACAATGCGAGCTATGTTAGCATGTTTCCATGAGGACTCAAGATCAGAAAGTTGGTGTTCTCTCTGCCATTTTATATGGAAGATTTGGGATGTAGATACGTGTGCTCCAAAGAACCAGTGATCCCATTTGAATATATCTTCCATGTACTTGACAGATTCATTTAGTTTATCCATATAATAGGCATTAAAACCTAATATCATGTAGAGATTTTCCGGAGACCATGTGTCTTTTTCGTGGCTAAGTGCAATTTCCTTGGCTACATTATACGTTTTTTCAGCATCTACTGTTTTGCCCTGCATTTTAAGGACATATGCAGCAGATCCATATGCTTTTGCCAGATTGAGGCTGTAATATGATTCTCCTGGATATGTATTATATGCTTTACTAAGGTATTCTATTGCTGTTTGCAAAAACTGTGGGTTGATTCTACCTCCCGATTGTGATGCGTTAAGGTAGCTTATACCTGTTCTAAAATATCCGTCTGCTTTCCACAAATTGACATAATTGTAGCTACCTAATACACCTACGAACACAAATGCGATAACCATGATAAGAGCAATACCTTTAGCAATAGGCAGATTGATAGATTCTTTTTCTCTTTCTGCTTCGGGTACATCTTCTAGGTAGTATGTTGCCGCAATGATACCGAGGAAGATGTAGAAGAATAGGGCAGTGGATAGTGTGTCAAATATTGTCAGGAGGTTGGCGGCATATCCGAGCAGTGATGCTACCAATCCTGCCATGATAATGCGATACTGTTCACTAGGTTCAGTTCTTAAATATCGATACGCCATCCACAAGGCGGCTAGGAACATCGAAAGATATGCCAGTATACCAATGATACCTGTTTTAGCCCATACACTGAGGTAGTTGTTGTGCGGGTCATCGTAGTTAACCTTGGGTTCAGATTGACTAAGTTCAAGGCTCTTGTATGGCATAAAGTTCCTTCTAAATACCTCTATGCCAACACCTGTTAACCTACCGTGTTTCATATTATCCTTGATAAGTGTCATGGTATCTCTCCATAGTATGAGACGGGGAATAGGTCTTCCATGTGAGTCGTACCACACGAATATTGTTTTTAGTCTGCTGAAGACGGGAAATTTATTGCCGAGAAGGAGACCTGTTGCTATAAACAAGACAATACCAACAATTAGGGCTATGGATACGACCCTTATGAAGATTTTCTTGTTTTTTCCTGTAATAACCATACCGGTTACTATGATCCATGCGATAATACCGACGAAAAAGCCAACCCATGCGCCACGGGTCATGGAGCCTATAACTGCAATAAGCTGGGCAACAAACATGGAAAAGTAAATGATTGCCCCGTTTTTGTTGTTATTTACAAGATAAGAATAAGAACGGGCTAGTGTGAGAAATGCTGTTAAAACGAGCATGGGACCGAAGAAATCTGGATTACCCTGAAAGCCAAAGGCCCTATGGCCAAATGCACCACTACCCCAGAATGGATCAGCACCAAGCATTTGAAGAATGCCATACAAAGCGTTAAATGTGCCAAAGTATATGAGTACATCATATAAGAATTCTAGAGATTTTCTGTTGTAGACAACAATCATAGTAAGAAATGCCATCCATGTGATAGGAAGAAAAACAATGAGACCTAATTGTCTTTCGTACACACCCCAGAAGGAAACATTGGGGTTTAGCGAGAATATGGTAGATAAGACAATGGCTATGTCAAACGCTAACACTGTGTAGGCTATAGGGTTTTTCAGTTTTTTTGTTTCACCAGGGTATAGGGCTACAAGAACTGCAATAATTGTGCCGATAATGGTAAATAGCCAGATAAAAGTAGCACTCTTGACAATATCAAATGCCCTATAAATACCCCTATAGAATGCTACTGGTGGAATAACTACTAAGAGTACGTAAAGCCATAGTAAAAGATTCCTCTGTGATTTTGGAATGGTTAGTTCTTCCTTCATTGTTTTTCCCTCCCCAATGTTTCGAATAGTTTTAACATTAAGTAATCTGATTTCTTATCCACATCCGCTCCCATGACGGGACTAACCGTTACCGCTGTTGCTTTGACACCGAATTTTTTGTCCACCCATTTTATCACATCGTTTATAGATAACTGACCTGTTATTAATTTAGCAAACAGTGAAATACCCATTTTCCATACAATCATAAAAGGATTTTTACGGTAGTTATAATATTTTGTTCCTTCATCTATCACTGTTTGCCATTTGTCTTTGCTTATAAGGGCAGCTCCCGCTAATTTAATTTTTCCATCTTTCAGTGGAATAAAGGTTTTGTGCCATCCAGGAAACATTTTTTCAAAGTCCTCTTTATAGATGACGCCAGCCACGAGTTCGCTTGGGGTTTCTATAAATGGTATTAAGTCTTTCCCCCTAACAAGTGGGCTATCTCCTGTGAGAAGTAACACATAGTCTGTATCAGGTTGTATGACAGATATAGTATCCATAATGCTGCTACTGTCGATTTTCAGCAATGTAGCTCCCTCAACGGTATCTATTGGCCACTCAGTTCTGCCTATAACGGTAATAGGTACATCTAAGTCTTTTTTAATATTATTGACCATATGCTGAATAATAGTTGTGCCTGACCAGGGTAGTAGTGCCTTGTATCCTACCCCGAAATCTTCACACCATTCTTCTTGATCTCCCCCTGCCAGTATGTATATTTTTACATTCATATGGCATCATCTCCCATCCTGTTTTTCGTGTGCTTATTTCTATGATATCCCAATGTTTTGGTATTTGGGTTGGTGGAGACAAGCTAAACATGCTGCTGCCGCTACCTGTGAGATGCATACCTTTTCCTATAGGAATGCCAAAGACCCGTTGAAATGTCTCAGTAAGTCCGTTGCCCATGGTGCCATTCTGAACATACATGTCTGAATAGTTGGAGTAAAATGGTTTTTCATCCCATGCTTTATATATCATGGGAGTAGGCGATGAAAAGTCTGGTACTACTAGATAGAGGGTAGAAGGAACATTAATATTATAGAGAGGTGTTATTTTTTCACCTGTTCCCTCCATAAGGAGTGGGCTTTTGTAGAGATACATGCTGACATCAGCCCCTATATTGGGAGCTATGGCTATAGCCTCCCCCTTATCTAGTAGTCCTAATTTGACAAATGCCCCTAGTAGACCTCCTGCATTACTGCTTGAGCCTCCTAGTCCTCGACCTATGGGAATATGTTTATAGATAATGGCGCTAAATGGTATACCTGTCAAAGCCTTAAGTTTATGTACTGTGGAATTCTCTATAGGTGAGGGGAAAAATGTGATTGGACCATCTTCTCCTACGTTTATTAGCATTGTGTCAAATACGTTAATGAACGACACGATACTCTTCAACAGATGCATACCATCATCTCTGATATCTACAACATCAAGTGTGATATTGATTTTTGCATATGTTTTCAGTAGAAAGCAGTGTGTAAACATGGCACAGTGTTTCAACGCTCACCTCCTCACCCCGAATGGTGGGTTTCAGTCCAACAACATTCAATATATGCTCTATACATTGTTTAGAATACCCCATATTTCTCAAGTTGTTGGCAAGAGTTTTTCGTTTTTGCCTAAATACCCCTTTAAGGAATTCTTCCCACTTGTCATAATCTATATTGCATAAAGGTGTTTCTCTTCTCTTTAAGAAGATGACTTCTGACATAACCTTAGGTGGAGGAGAAAATGCTCCTGGTTTCACAAGAAATGAAGATACTATTTCTGTGTATGTTTGCATCCATATGCTGAGAGAAGATTTTTCTTTGCCCTTTTGAGCTTTTATGCGTCTTGTTACCTCTTTTTGAAGCATGAAAGCTCCTAGTTTCCAAGAAGGAAAGTACTTAACAAGATGAGTGATAATAGTGGTTCCTATCATGTAAGGTAAATTGCCAGTTGTGTTGTATGTACCAGTAGGTATATCATCTTCTCGCAGTTTAAGAAAATCAGCCCATATAATGGTGAGATGGGGGACATCTTTTATGACAGTCTCCCAGAAAGGCTTTAGTCGGTTATCTATCTCTACAGCTACAACAGGTCCTTTTTCCAGTAGGGCAAATGTTAGGTCTCCTGCTCCAGGTCCTATTTCCAAGATATAATCAGGACCATCTTTCCACACATAATCTGCTATTCTTCGAGATACGGAGTGGTCTTTTAGAAAATGTTGTCCCAATCCTTTCTTTGGCTTGGGTATGAGGTGTTTGTATTTCTCTCTTATCTCATACATTATTTCTTTTCCCCCGGATACTGTATGATGTAAACCCACTTGTATCGTTTACCCCATTTTAGAGCTTCGGCTTTGGTGGGGAAGAATACATCAATGTGGTAGTACTTAATCCAACCTCCAACATCGACTGCGTCACCGTTGCCATAACCCTCTATATACAGCTTGCTGTGAAGTGGAATAAGTCTAGGATCTACTGCAACAACTCCTTTTCTTGCCCTGTCTCCTGTTGCAGTAACCCAGTCGACACCGGGATCTTCTGGAGAATATGCTGTTATAAGTGCAATAAATTTCTTGATGTAGGGTCCATTGTAAATGTGAGGACCGCTTTTGAATATCCATGGTGTAGGTTTTTTAATGATCTTCTTTTCTGTCCATGTCTTGATAACTTTATCATCAAGTATGTACTTATATGTCACTATTTCCATTAGTCCGCCTTCAGCTTTCTGTAGCCTAATGACTTTGCCCGGTGGTAGATTTTTGTCGTAGTATACAACTTGCTTCCATATCAGTGGGGCCAGAGGTATAAGTTTGGCTTTTTTTTGTATCCACCCTTTACTAACAAATAGTGTTTTATTGTTTTTCCAGAAAATCTTATCCAGTGGGTTTATATCTATGCCTGCAATGCTAAGTAGTGTCTTTGTGCTGCTACCTGGAGATGTAAGAACGTGTACTGCATCTTCCTTTGTTTCGATCTTGTATTCTTTAACTTCTGTATCGTACATAATTGGGCATGAGTCTATGGTGTTTATGGGGAGTCCCGTTTTTTCTATAAATTCTTCTTCTGTTCTTGCAAATACATATCCGCTCTTTATGCCATCTAGTGTTATAGCACAGTAAAAGCGGGTATTTAACACGCCAAATAATATGGCCCATGCTGTAAAGATAATGATGAGAATCCTTAATACACTACGAGCTATGTTCACCTTAATATCCTCCATCTTATGAGATATACAGGATATGGTGATGGATTTATGCCCACATGAACACCGCCTACATTTTCATCTACCAGTGTCATAACATATACGAATGCTTCTGCCACATGACTGGCATCTACTGTAGAATTGGCCTCCCTTGGTAGAAGTATGGTGAGTTTTACTATAGCTACTCCGTTCATGTAGCTTGTGTTTAATTGTTCTACTTGTATTTTGGCAGTGTGCCCGTTGGGTAGCGTTGTTGATGTTTCGGATATTATGTTTGGGTAGTAATTAGCTGATGTCCAAACAACTCCATACTCTACAGCGGATTCTATATCTTGCATAAGGAGGGTCGATGTTCTCACCGAGATATTGAGTTTGTTTTCTTGTACCACATAGTCAAGTAATATTGCTGATAGAAGCCCGAGTATAAATATGATTATTAATGTAATAATAAGAGTTGAACCCTTCTGATTTTTTATGGACATGCTCCTGTCACCTCAATGTAAGGGCTAATACCTGTTATATTTTGAAAGTCTTGCATGGTGTACCCGTCATAGCTTTCTATGATATCTGAGTCTTTGAATGTTATTGTACAGATAGAAGGGGACACTTGACTGTTTATCGACACAGACAGCTGTAAGATAGAAGGATTGTTATTTACTAATGAGCCACTATTTATTGTTGTAGGATACCCACCACAGTTGATATCAAGGTACTCGTCTGGATTGCTAATATTAGGTTTGTCTTTTATAGGTTGTGTGAAGTAAAGGTATATGATTTTCCCCTGTGTGGCGCTAATGGTATTTTCATCAAAGCATGCAATAGGTAGGGCAAAAGGTGCTGTTAATTTTGTCATACCAACGGTACCAGATATTGTTTGATTATCTTGGATAGTAGCTGTATATGCAATAGTGAGGTTGGAAAAGGGTTTGTAATCTGCCTGAACATTGCTAAAGGTTTTGTCTCCGTAAAATAGTTTTATACTCTCAATATGAACACCTGGTATATCGGGATATATCCTCCCATCTTCTAGGGCTATATAGGTGTTTTCGTTTGTTATAGATAATTGCTTGAGAGAGAGTTGTCTTGTTATATCTTTAGAAGTGCTAAAAGACGTAGCGGTATAGATGGATAAGTGAGATATGTTAGTTGAATTTCTATCTTCATCTGTTTGTGTACATACGGCAAATTTCATAGGATATAGGGCGTCGATGAATCGGCTATTTGCTAAGTATGTGGCTTCTGCTTTGCTCGTAGCGGATGGGGTTTCAATGAAAGTAGTTTTTAGTAAGCTTATTGTCATTGGTACAAGTGCAATGGTTAGTATGGAAACTATAATAATCACTACCAATAGTTCAATGAGTGTGTAGCCGCTATTTTTCATACTATTCCAGCCCCTTAATCCTCTTTAAATATAACATCAGGGCAACGACATCCCCGCTGGATACCCCTGGAATCTGGCTAGCCTGTCCCAGGGTTGCAGGTTTAAATTCCTTTAGATAGTCTCTACCTTCTCGTGAAAGGTTGGGTACCTCATCGTAGTTTATATCTTCTGGTATCCCAAGTTGGCTGAGTTTTTTTGCTTCATTAATAAGGCTAAGGTCTCTCTTGATGTATCCTTCGTATTTGACATCTATTTCTAGCGTCAGTTTGCCCTGATTGTCAAGGTGGGATATTTCTGGCACATACTCTATAAGGTCATCGGCGTGTACCTCAGGTCTTTTAAGCACTTGATAGGCCGAGGTTTTTCCTTTGAGAAAGTCAAAATGCTCTTTGTTCAGGTATGTTTTTTTCAGTTTCTCTTTTGCCTTTTCTATAAGCTCTTGTCTTTCTTTGACAAGTTTGTATTCATCTTCTGTTAGTATTCCTAAATCATAGGCTATTCTCGATAGCCTAAATGCAGCATTGTCTTGTCTCAGCACAAGGCGATATTCGGAGCGTGATGTTAGCATTCTATAGGGTTCTCTTATAGGATGAGTTGTCAGTTCGTCGATAAGCACACCGATATATGCATCCTCGCGGGACAGTACAAGTGGTTTTTCTCCCCTAACGTACAATGCAGCATTAATACCGGCAATAATGCCCTGTGCCGCGGCCTCTTCATATCCTGTTGTTCCATTGATTTGGCCAGCTGAAAACAATCCCTCTATACCTTTAACTTTCATAGATGGATGAAGCTGGTGCGGGGCAATAAGATCATAATCTATAGTATATCCCGGTCTAACAATTTCTGCATCTTCAAGCCCTGGTATACTGCGCACAACGAGTTCTTGGATTTCAACAGGTAGCGATATGGCAAGCCCGTTAGGATATATCTCTTCGGTATTCAGACCAACAGGTTCCAAGAATATAATGTGGCTATTTCTATCTGGGAACCATACGGCCTTTTCCTCGATGGATGGACAATATCGAGGGCCTATCTTGACCATATCGGAAGCACGGGATGCTGTTAGGTGTATGTGCATACGCACAATGTCCATGGTGCGCTTTGTTGTGCGGGTTATATACACAGGTTTATATCCCGGTGGATTAGGGGCTTCAAAGAATGAAAATGTGATACCTTCTTCTCCAGGCTGGATTTCCAACCTATCCCAGTCTATGGTGCGGCCATCTAGCCTTGGTGTTGTTCCTGTATTGAACCTTAGTATCTGGAGCCCCAGTCTTTTCAGGGCATCAGATATTCCGTATGATGGAAACTCTCCCCATCTACCTGCCTCTTTCGACCAAGCAGATATATATATTTTTCCTTTCATAAATGTGCCGGTTGTCAATACTGTTGCCTTTGCCAGTATTTCATCACCATATTCCAGTTTTACACCTACAACTCGGTTGTTTTCTGTAAGCAGGTCTACAGCCAAGCCCTGTATAATCTCGAGGTTGTCTGTGTTCATGAGTCTTTTTCTCATATTTGCGGGGTATATATCTTTATCTATCTGTGCCCTTTGAGACCATACAGCTGGTCCCTTTCCTTTATTAAGTACACGCGCTTGTATGTACGACTCATTTGTAACCCTTCCCATAAGTCCACCGAGGGCATCTATTTCCATGACAAGCTGTGTTTTACCGGGTCCTCCTATAGCAGGATTACAAGGGGGTATGGCAATGGTATCTACAAAGCCCGTAACGAGAGCTGTTTTCATTCCCATGCGTGCTGCCACCTGTGCCGCCTCTACACCGGCATGACCTCCACCGACAACGATAACATCAAATGTTCTCAAGGTTATCTCCTCCCTCTATGATGCCTCCCATAAGTAGGTGTCCTTCTCTGTCAAATACAGCGCCAATCTGGCCAGGAGTTGCCTGAATGCCGTTTTCTAATTTTACTATATTACCATCTATATACTTTATCTCTGCCAGTGGTCCCCGGTATCTTGTCTGCAGTAAAAGCCCTTTCGGAGGAAGATTGTCTACAAACATGTTGATGTCAAAGAGCTTTACAGTGGTCTTTAAAAGATATGTTTTGGGGGCGACATAGAGCGTGTTGTCTTTTTTCTTTATGACGTATAGCCTTTCGTGTGTCTTGGGATGGGCTCCCAGCCTTTCTCCCACGGTATATAGGTGAGTTCCACGATGATGACCAACGACAATGTTTTCTGGGTATAGCACAACTTTACCGCTTTTCTCACCTAAGTGATGTTTCAGAAAGTCTGACATCTTCTTTGAAAAGCATATGTCTTGGCTTTCCTTCTTACCTATGAGTGGAAGTATACCGATATCTTCTGCAATGGCATATATCTCTTCCTTTTTCATACCATTTAAAGGGAATATAAGGTGTTTAACGATATTCCTATCAATGAGGGCAAGAAAATATGTTTGATCTTTGGGATTGTCGGAGTCTTTTTTTAATAGGGCATTGCCATAGGGTGTTTTATGGGCTACTTGACTATAGTGCCCTGTTGCCATGCAGTCGGCACCGAGGTTTTTCATTGCTTCGTATAGTCCTTTCATCTTGGCATCTCGGTTACATATTGTGCACGGATTGGGTGTGTATCCTTCTTTGTACATTTGCAGGGTTTTTTCAATTACTGCCTTAGAAAAAGATATAGTCAGTGGCGTTTTTATCCATGTTATACCCAGTTTTTCCATAACAAGTGGAAGGTGTTTTGGCATAGGATGTCCTAATTCCAGGAATACTCCTATAACATTGTACCCCATCTTTTTTAAGAGATATGCAGCAACAGATGAATCTACTCCACCTGATATTCCCAATGCAACTGTTTTGCTCACCGACATCAGCCCTCCTTGTTAGAATAATCATACAATACAAGTTGTTATGGTATGTGAACAAAGGGGTGATGCCTTATGGATATAAAGATTGTAGATACGACACTACGAGATGGACAGCAATCACTGTTGGCAACACGTATGACAACAGACGAAATCATGGAGGTGGCTCCAATACTTGATAAAGCTGGCTTTTATTCTATGGAAGTATGGGGAGGAGCTACATTTGATGCACCGCTGAGGTATCTTGGTGAAAACCCATGGGAAAGACTTGATGCCATACGCTCTGCTCTGAAAAACACAAAGATACAGATGCTCCTAAGGGGGCAAAATCTTGTGGGATATCGCCATTATGCAGACGATGTTGTAGAGCTCTTTATAAAGACCGTTAAGAAGCATGGTATGGATATTGTTAGAATCTTTGATGCCCTCAATGATGTGAGAAATATGGAAAAATCTATAGAAGTTGCCAAAGATGAGGGTATGCATGTCCAAGTAGCCTTATCATATACAGTGTCTCCTGTTCATACGATAGATTACTATGTTTCTCTTGCAGAAAAAGTCAAGAAACTGGGAGCTGATTCTATAGCCATAAAAGATATGGCAGGTATCTTGCTGCCCAGACAGGGAATACAGCTAGCCCGAGCTATCAAGGAAGCTACAGATCTTCCTGTTGAACTTCATACACATTCTACAGGTGGGGTAGGACCAACTCTTATCTATGAAGCTGTTGTTTCTGGGAATGTTGATATTGTTGATACTGGTGTATCGCCTCTGGCTATGGGAACAGCTCAGCCTTCCATTCAGACGCTTTACTATATGCTGAAAGATGCAGATATAGAGCTTGACATCAATATAGAAGCTATACATGAGGCATCAAAGATTATCAAGGAAATTGTCCAGAAGCATAATCCCCCTGCTAAGGTATACATGATGGATCCGATGGTACTAAAGCATCAGGTGCCTGGGGGTATGCTTTCCAATCTCATAGCCCAGCTAAAGGCTATGAATGCAGAAGATAAGCTGGAAGAGGTGCTTGAAGAGGTGCCTCGTGTAAGGAAAGACTTGGGTTATCCTCCGCTGGTTACACCTATGAGCCAGATCGTAGGCACTCAAGCTGTTTTGAATGTTCTCAAGGGTGAACGATATGCAATGATTACCAAGGAACTAGAGAACTATATTAAAGGACTCTATGGTAAACCTCCAGCTCCTATAAATCCGGAGCTTGTCCAGAAGGTACTGGGTGATGAGAAGCCAATAGATGTAAGACCAGCGGATCTTCTTGAACCAGAGCTACCAAAGGCACGAAAACTGGGAGCTCCTTATATAGAGAGTGATGAAGATTTACTTATTGTTGCACTGTTTCCCGAGCAAGGTTTAGAGTATTTAAGGAGAAGAGCCATGAAAAAGTACGGTGTTGATGAGGAGCTTGTTATATATGATGAAGATGTTGTCGTATATCCTGTCCCATAGTTAATGCATATACACAAATGTATCTGGCTATGATACAATAAGCTATAGAGAAGTTTATGGAGGTGAACATTATGTCAGATTTTAGACCAATGTATCCAGAAAAAGTGGAAGATCCTGATATCAAGAATTTGCTGACGAGGCTTAGACAGGTTGTTGACCCAGAAATAGGTCTCAACATAGTAGATCTTGGGCTTATATACAACATCGAGCTTGATAAAGAAAACGGCGAGGCCACCATTACGATGACACTCACCGTTCCCGGTTGTCCCTTGTCTCAGTGGCTTGTTGAACAGGTTCGAATGGTTGCCATGGCTACAGAAGGTATTAACAAAGCGGATGTAAAACTTGTATTTGATCCACCGTGGACACCTGACTTTGTTAATAAAGAAGCATTAGGCATGAAATAGTGCTTTGACAACGATATAACCTAAAAATATTCCTAAGATTCCCATAATGCCAGGTAAGACGGTGGGAGCTGGTACCTCTAGTTTCAATAGGGCAAAGATGGCTCCCACCGCGAATCCTGTCCCCAGTGCCATAAGATTATCTTTTACACTTCCCATGTATTTGGCAAGTTCCATGAAGAACTCTTTCATATTTCTTCCTCCTTTCTATGTTTATTGAAGGGTATCTATGATACCATATTTATAGATATATGAGGGAATGAAAGGGGGTAGTGGCCTTGGAAAGACAGGTAGTTGTCTTTAAATTAGGAGAGAAGGAGTATGCAATTGATATTTTAGAAGTACAGGAGATTCAGCGTTACATAGAACCCACAGAGGTGCCTAATGCACCATCATTTGTTAAGGGTATCATCAATCTCAGAGGTGAAATTATTCCAATCTTTGACATCAACGAACGTTTTGGGAAGCCCCCTGTACAGATAGACGAAGGAACTAAGATTATAATTGTCATGGTTGGTGATCGAAAGGCTGGCTTTATTGTCAATGATGTTCATGAAGTGCTCCGTATCTCTACAGATATGATTTCCCAAGTCCCTGATACTATAGGTGGTAGGGTTAGGGAGTTTCTTAAAGGTGTCATCAAGTATCAGGATAGACTCATACTGTGGATAGATGTCGAAAAGCTATTCTCAGAGGAAGAAAAAGAGGCTTTAGCTCAAATCTAGTGTTTTTTATTGTCTTTGGCGAAGGGAGAGGGGAATATGGTGGCATATGTCCTTGCTTATGGTGAGCTTTTTGTTTCTACAGCTTTGTTTTTTTATTGGGTAACACAATATGAAGTATCTGCTATGCTTCTTGCAGGTCTCCTAATGGCTACAGTATATGGACTTGCCTCTGTATTGTGGATGCACTATAGAAAAGATAAAAACTTGTATAGAGATATCTTGATTCCTGTTATGGGCTTTTTTACAATATCTCAGGCTTTCCTATTTAAAGATTCTATATTAGGATGGTATTTCTACATTGTATTATCTCTATTGGCGGCGTTTATATTTAAAGGATGGTTCAGTAAAAAGGAAATAAAAAAGTCTCTGATGGTTTTACTGCCTGTAGTGCTTCTTATGATGTATCAGGTATATTTACTCTTTTCATCTATTGCACAGCAGGGAGGATTGTTACAGGGTCAAATATGGCATAACTTCAGTGTGGTTAAGAGTACGATCGAGGGGATGGCATTGCACCCTGAATATCAATTTATAGCTGCTACAGTTGCCTTGGTATTTATTGCATTTGGGGTGTTTCCATTTTCATGGCTTCGGGATAAAGATTATATAGTTATTGGTCCTGCATTTGGATATGTGGCGTATGCTCTTGTTTACAGACTTCTTGTTAACGCATCGTATTCATTGCCGGATAATTTTTCCCATTTGTCTATCCTATTTCTTATGGTTTTAGGAGCATTAGTTGTTATGTCATTTAACCTAAGTAGGTTTTATTCTGTATATGCTCTTGTTCCTATATATGCCATATCTCTTACAACAGGAAAAATAGACTTTGAAGGATTTTTCGTATGGGCATTTTTCCTCTTTATTATTGCCATGTCAATTACCCCTACAATGGATAGTCGTTGGGCCCTGTGGCATATGGCCGGTGGTCCATTGGGCATGGCTTTCTGGGGTATATGGATGGTAATGCTTAGTTTATATGGTATGGGATTTCACCTTGATTGGTGGCTCATGCTCTTGTTCTGGCTGGCAATGCTCAGTGAATTTACACGTATACGTATGAAGGATATGAATATTACAGATGAAATGGTGTTGCAGTGGATGGAGAATGCTTCACTGAAGGACATGATAAAATCTTCGATGCCTGGCCTTATTATGTCTTTCCTTTCTATATTCATAGGTTGGTGGGGACTGTATGTTGTCAGTTTTACCCACGGTCCTGTAAGACCATATAACCTGTCTCTTTTATCAATAAAATTACCGTTTGGTGATGTTAATACCCCTGTCTCGGCTTTGGTAGTACTAAATATGGTTGTTATAGCCCTTATGTGGTTGGGTATTTGGTACTCTGTTTGGGAGTCATTTGTAGAAAAACAGCGTATCTCCTCCGATGAAATGGTAGGTGATAATCATGAGTAAGATGTTGCTGATGCTTTTTGCTCCTGTGATAGCTACTTTTGTGGGTTTTATTCCTGTTATTATTTTCCACATAAAATATCTTTCCTCAGCTCATGCGTCTTGGTGGAGACCTAATCATAATGCGTATCTTGGTCTTCTTTCTCTTATTACAGCTAATACCTTACTTATTATGGCAGATCCTGATCTACGTATATACAGCGACTTTATAATGTTTATATTATTTTATGCGTTGGGAGTTATGCTTGCTATTCCTCCTAATAAAATGCTTTCACGAAGGATTGCTGGTTTGGGATTATATATCATAGGTGTGACAGCTTATATATCACATTTATACGGTGGTAGAGGGACTGTTCCTGCACTAACATTTAATCAGATGTGGTTATATCAAAATAAAATGGGAATGAACGTTTTTCACTTTTCCTCCGTAATAGCCGTTTATGTGCTTGGTGGTATTGTTCTATTTAGTGGTATAAGATTTGCTATTGGAAGAGACGATATTCTGACGGAGGCATTAATTGTTGCTGGATATAGTCTGTTTGGTGCTTATATGTATTTTGGCGGAAAGTCCCTTTTTGTGATGTTGATATTTGCTCTTATATTTGCTTTCGTTGTTTATGGGCTTAGTGAGCTTGTGGTACTTCTTATCTGGTCATTTACGGGTAGACGCCTTGAAGATTAACGTGACAGTAATAATTGAATGATATTGTTAGCGGGCGGTTATCTGCCCGCTTTATTTTTATTGTGATCTTCTATAAACTTCGTGAATAAACACCACTCTATATAGGTATATATGTAGTGAAGTTAAAGAAACAAGAAAAAATATGGGAGGTGGTATCTATGAGATACTATGACTTTACTGAAGGGGCCATCTGGGCGATTGAGGCAGCACCCAAGGTGGCTAAGCAGATGGGTCATAAGCAGATAATGCCAGTCCATCTTTTAATAGCACTTGCTGCTAATGAGAATACTTTTGCTGCCCAGGTATTAAAGTTGTTTGATGTTGATGCTGATAGTATCGTTAGAAAGGTAGACGAAAAGCTTGGAACCTCTGAAACAGAGGTATCTGTAATGTCTTACTCTCCAAGCTTTAAGAGCACATTGGAGAGGGCAAGAAAAGAGGCAGGTAGCCTTGGTGTAGGATATGTTGGTACTGAGCATTTACTCCTTGCTGCTATTGCTGAAGATGCATTGGTGCAGGAAATTATGGCTGAGCTTGGTGTGTATTATGAGGATCTCAAGAAGCTTATCTATCTTATTTATACAGGAGAGTCTCCAGAGGTTGCCGTCAAGCATCTGAGAGAGACAGGGGCAAAACCTACATCTTCTAAGAAACAGGGTGCAGGTAAAAGAGGTAAGAAAAAAGGTAACATCCTTGAAGAGTTTGCCAGGGATCTAACAGAGCTTGCCAAAGAGGGTAAATTGGACCCGGTTATAGGTAGAGAGAAAGAGATTAGAAGAGTTATGCAGATTCTTTCTCGTAGAACAAAGAATAACCCTGTGCTGATAGGTGAACCTGGTGTTGGTAAAACTGCTATTGTTGAGGGACTTGCTCAGCGTATTGCCGAAGGTCTTGTTCCTGACATCTTGAAAAATAAGAGAATTGTGCAGCTTGATATGGGGGCTCTTGTTGCCGGTACCAAGTATCGTGGTGAGTTTGAAGAGAGATTAAAGAAGGTTATTGAAGAGCTTATTGAAGATAAGGATACTATAGTGTTTATCGATGAGATACATACTATTGTAGGTGCTGGTGCAGCAGAGGGTTCTATGGATGCTGCCAACATGCTAAAGCCTGCATTGGCCAGAGGTGAGCTTCAGCTAATAGGTGCTACAACACTTGATGAATACAGAAAATATATTGAAAAAGATGCGGCACTCGAAAGAAGACTTCAGCCGGTATTTGTCCCAGAGCCAACACCTGAGCAGGCCATTGAAATTCTTAGAGGTCTAAGAGATAGATTTGAGGCACATCACAAAGTTAAGATTACCGATGAGGCTATTGTTGCAGCTGTGACATTGTCCGATAAGTATATCCAGGGTAGATATTTGCCTGATAAGGCTATAGATTTGCTTGATGAGGCATGTGCTGCTAAAAAGCTTGAGGTGTTTACCGAGCCAGAAGACCTTTCAGCTATGGAAAAAGAGCTTGAGAAAGTTCGTAGAGAAAAAGAGGCCGCTGCTAAGGCTCAGGATTATGAGCGTGCTGCTAATCTGAAGAAGGAAGAAGAGAGATTGGCTGAGGAGATTGAAAAGCTGAAAGAGGAGTGGCAGAAGAAGAGAGCCGAGTCTGCTGTTCAGGTTACTGCAGAAGATGTAGCTAAAGTTGTTGCCGATTGGACTGGTATACCTGTAACACAGCTGATGGAGGAAGAAATTCAGAAGCTTCTGAGAATGGAAGAGGCACTACATGAGCGTGTTGTTGGTCAGGATCATGCTATAGAGGCAATTGCTCAGGCTATACGCAGGGCAAGAGCAGGGCTTAAAGATCCACACAGGCCAATAGGTTCGTTCCTGTTCCTTGGTCCTACTGGTGTGGGTAAGACAGAGCTTGCTAAGGCACTGGCTGAGTTCCTATTTGGTGACGAGGATGCACTCCTTAGAATAGACATGTCAGAGTTCCAGGAGAAGCATACAGTATCTAGGCTTGTTGGTTCTCCTCCCGGTTATGTTGGACATGAGGAAGGTGGCCAGCTGACAGAGCCTGTTAGAAGAAGACCATACAGGGTTATACTCTTTGATGAGATAGAGAAGGCACATCCTGATGTGTGGAATATACTCTTGCAGATACTTGATGACGGTAGGCTAACTGATGCTAAAGGTCGTACTGTTGACTTCTCTAATACTGTTATTATCATGACATCTAATATTGGTAGCCATTATTTTGCCGACTATCTCAAGGCTATGAAAGAAGGCCGTAAGCCATCTATGGACCTTGATAAGATTAAAGAACTCGTTCTGGAGGAGCTGAGAAGACACTTTAGACCTGAGCTGCTTAACCGTATTGATGAGATCATCGTATTTGATCCGTTAAGCCATGAGCAGATGCTGGCCATAGTAGATATCTTTGTGAGGAAGCTTAGGAGGCTTCTCAGGGCTCAGAGAATAGAGATCGAGTTCACAGATAGGGCTAAGGAATGGCTTGCAAAGAAGGGCTTTGATCCTGAGTATGGTGCCAGACCACTGAGAAGGATATTCCAGAGATATGTTGAAAATAGAATTGCTGAAGAAATACTGCACGGTAACTTCGCACCAGGTGATACTATCATCGTCGATGTAGATGAAGAGGCAGATACCATAGTCTTGAAGAAGAAAGCATCTGAGGAAAATAGTGGTTCTGATGAGCAGAAAGAACACAAAGAGGATAAGAGTGAATAAATTCTGAATAACATAAAAGATTAGCGGGCCCATCATGGGGCCCGCTTTTTTCATGGTAATGAGGGATGGAGTCCTTACCGTAGTTTGGCTGCAATGTCTTTTACTGCTTCTTTATATTCTACTCCAGCTGTTCCATTTTCTACCGCTACCTTTGCTACGCGTATGGCAACATGGTAATACACATGTTTTTCATCCATGCGTGGAATAATCCTATCCGGCCGTGGTTTTTTTACTTCATCTGCTAAAGCGTACACGGCTTCTTTCTTCATACTAGCGGTTATCTTGTTTGCTCTGGCAGATAATGCGCCTCTAAAGAGACTGGGAAATACCAGAGAGTTGTTTAGTTGATTGGAAAAGTCAGACCTACCTGTGGCTGTGATGTATACTCCTGCTTTTATGGCATCTTCAGGATATATCTCTGGTACAGGATTTGATACGGCAAATACGATAGGTTTATCTGCCATCTTTTTTATATGTTCTGGCCTGATGGCACCAGGTGAAGAAGCACCTATAATGGCATCTGCTCCATCTACTACTTCATCTAGTGTATGGCCTTGGCCAGATGATAGGTTTGCAATTTGACTTTTTACAGGGTTTTCTCTTGTGTCTGATCTATCTAAAGATATAACGCCTTTTCTATCGATGAATGTGATATTTTCGGTGGGTAAATTCATGTCGCTCCATAGGAGGGCAAATCCTAAACCAGCAGAGCCACTACCAACAAATACAACCTT
>JAADFF010000094.1 GCA_013153035.1 Dictyoglomota bacterium
CCGATTGCTCTTGAAGAGGGCAGCAGATTCGCAATCAGAGAAGGTGGCCGCACAGTAGGTGCTGGTGTTGTCACCGAGATCATTGAGTAATTTAGGGAGGGATAACCATGGCGGTTCAGAGAATAAGGGTCAAACTGAAGTCCTACGACAGCAGAATACTTGACCAGTCAGCACAGAAAATAGTGGAGGCCGCCAGGAGCACAGGGGCAGAGGTATCTGGTCCGATACCTCTGCCTACTGATAGGCGTGTATACTGTGTTCTGAGGTCTCCTCATATTGATAAAGACTCCCGTGAGCATTTTGAGATTCGTATTCACAAGAGACTAATAGACATTCTTAACCCAACACAGGAAACAATTGAGAAGTTGGCAAATCTTGAGCTTCCCGTTGGCGTAGATGTCCACCTTAAACTGTGAGGTGATGCGAAGTGAAGGGTATAGGAATACTTGGAAAGAAATTGGGAATGACACAGATCTTTAAAGAAGATGGAACAGTTGTTCCTGTTACCGTTATCAAAGCCGGTCCTGTATATGTTGTAGATGTTAAGACTCCTGAGAGGGATGGCTACGAGGCTATCAAGGTTGGCTTTGAGGAAATAGATGAGAGAAGAGCACAGAAGGTTCTTAACAGGCCACTTCTGGGTATTTTCAAAAAGGCCGGTACACCACCTCTGAGACACATGAGAGAGTTCAGATATCCTGGTATTACTCAACAGTTTGGTGAGGTAGGAAAGGTTATCAAGGTTACAGATGTGTTTAAAGAGGGTGACGAGGTAGATATTGCTGGAAAGACAAAGGGTAGAGGTTTTGCAGGAGCCATGAAGAGATGGAACTTCTCTGGAGGTCCCAGATCTCACGGTGCTCGTGGATGGCACAGAAGAGTTGGTGCTATCTCTGCAGGTTCTTATCCAGCTGAAGTTAAGCCAGGCAAGAAGATGCCCGGTCATTACGGCAATGAGAGAAGAATGGTGAAGAGACTTGAAGTGGTAAAGATTATTCCCGAACAGGACCTGCTCCTTGTTAAGGGAAGTGTGCCAGGTCCCGTAGGCGGTCTTCTTGAGATTAGACTTGCATATGGAACAGGACCACAGGAGAGGTGATGAAGGGTGGAATTGAAAGTATATAAATACGACGGAACAGAAATCGGCACATCTGCCGTTGCTGAAAAGTTGGCAGAGGGCCCCGTTCGTGGTAAATTGCTCTGGCAGGCTGTAAAGAGATATCTTGCTGGTAAGCGTCGTGGTCGTGCTTCTACCCTGAAGCAGGGTGAAGTTCAAGGTTCTAAGCGTAAACCATGGCCTCAGAAGCATACTGGTAGGGCTCGTCATGGTTATAGAAGAAGCCCTATTTGGTATAAGGGTGCTGTAGTATTTGGTCCAAAGCCAAGAAGCTGGGCTGAGGATATGCCAAAGAAGATGAGAAAAGAGGCCATGAGGTCTGCTATTAGAGATGCACTCCGTAGAGATGCTATTAAGGTTGTGGATTTCGGTGATGCATTTGCAGAAGGACCTAAGACCAAGAAGATGAAGGAAATTCTTGGGAAATTCGGTATTGATGCAGAAAATCAGAGCACATTGTTTGTTCTTTGCAACGATCAGAAGAATGTTGCTCTGTCTGCACGCAATCTTGCAAGGGCCGACGTGGTAAACTTCAGTAGCTTGCATCCTTATTGGATTCTCAAGAATAGCAATATTGTCTTTTCCCGTGAGGCTTGGGAAAAGGTTCAGGAGGTGTGGGGCAAATGAAGCTAGAGGCACATCAGATAATACTCGCTCCTCACATTACAGAGAAGACAATGAGGCTTATGGAAGAGGGAAAATACACCTTCTGGGTACATCCCAAGGCCAATAAGCCCATGATAAAGAAAGCTGTAGAGGAGATTTTTGGAGTAAAGGTACTGTGGGTTAACACAATGAATATGAAGGGTAAAGTAAAGAGAAAAGGTCCTTGGTGGACATATACTGGTACAAGAAAGAAGGCTATTGTTCAGCTTGCACCAGGTCAGCGTATTGACATCATGGAAGGAAGGTAGGTGAACGGTCATGGGTATAAAGAAGTTTAAGCCAACAACACCAGGTCGTCGCCACATGACAGTTCTGGACTTTTCTGAGATTACAAAGACAGAGCCTGAGAAGTCCTTAGTTGTTACAAAGAAGTCTACTGGTGGTCGTAATAATCAGGGTAAGGTAACCGTTCGCTTCCGTGGAGGAGGCCATAAGAGGAAATATCGTATTATTGACTTCAAGAGAGATAAAGATGGTATCCCTGCAAAGGTTGCAGCTATTGAATATGATCCAAACAGAACTGCATTTATTGCGCTGCTTCACTATGCAGATGGTGAGAAGAGATACATCATTGCCCCCGAGGGTCTCAAGGTTGGAGATACTGTTATATCCGGTCCTGAGGCACCGATCAAGGTTGGTAATGCTCTTCAGCTGAAGGATATTCCTGTTGGTACTGTTATCCACAATATTGAGCTTTATCCCGGTAGGGGTGCACAGCTTGTGCGTGCCGCCGGTACATGGGCTCAGTATATGGGTAAAGATGATACAGGAAAATATGCCATTATAAAGTTGCCTTCTGGTGAAATCAGAAAGATTAATCTGAAATGCAAGGCAACCATAGGTAGAGTTTCCAATCCCGACAATGAAAATATCTCTTTGGGTAAGGCCGGTCGTTCTAGATGGCTCGGTCGTAGACCACATGTCCGTGGTAGTGCCATGAATGCCGTAGATCACCCACATGGTGGTGGTAAGGGTAAGGCACCTATCGGTCACCCAGCACCACTGTCTCCATGGGGTTGGAAGACACTTGGTTGGAAAACCAGAAGAGGACGTAGACCTTCCGATAAGTTTATTGTTAAACGTAGGAAGAGGAAGTAAAGGGGTGATGATAAGGTGGCTAAAATAGAGTGGATTAGAGGCGAACATTATAAGAGAGGTAAGTATACCGATCCTAAGCTTCTGAAAAAGATACGCAAGATGAAAGAGACAGGAGATAAGAAGGTTATAAAGACATGGTCTCGCCGTAGCACTATCACAGAAGAGATGGTAGGCTTTACAATTGCCGTATATAATGGTAGAATGCATATTCCAGTGTATATCACACCACAGATGGTGGGACATAAACTGGGCGAGTTTGCTCCAACCAGGACCTATCGTGGTCATGGTGACAAGAGCGAGCGTAAGACATCTTTAAGGTGAGGTGATCGGGGATGGAATACAAAGTAGCTAAGGCTACAGCCAAATACCTAAGACTTTCTCCGAAAAAGGCTCGCCCCGTCATCGCCCTGATAAGGGGCAAGCAGGTTGATGAGGCACTTGCCATAATGAAATATACGCCTAAAAAGGCAGCAAGGTTGATATATAAGGTTCTTTACTCTGCCATGTCTAACGCTATCAACAACCATGATATGGATAGAGATAGACTGATTGTTCACAGGGCATATGTTGATGAAGGTCCAAGACTAAAGAGACTGAAACCCAGAGCATTTGGTCGTGCCGACATCATGAAGCGTAGACTTAGCCATATCACTGTTGAAGTACGTGAGATGACAGATGAGGAATATGAGAAATTCCTCAGACGCCAGAAAAAGGCAGAGCAGGCCTAAGCGGGAGGTGTGAAAATTGGGACAGAAAACACATCCGTTCGGATTTAGATTGGGAATCCTAAAAGGCTGGAGAAGCCGTTGGATGGTACCACACTATAAGTATCCTGATCTTATTGAAGAGGATTACAAGATAAGAAAGTTCTTTAAGGAAAACTATGACCATGCTGATATTTCTGGCGTGGAGATAGAGCGTGTAGGTAATAAGATGAATATCTTTGTATATACTGCTTTCCCTGGTGTGCTTATTGGTAAGAAGGGTTCTGAGGTTAATAAGATTCGTGAGGGGCTTCAGAAGCTGACAGGTGGTAAATACAAAGAGTTAAATGTATCGATACGCGAGATAAAAGAACCCGATCTGGATGCCCAGTTGGCAGCCCAGAGAATAGCCAAACAGATTGAGCGTCGTGTATCTTATAAGCGCGCTATGAAACAGGCCATGTATAAGGCCATGCGTTCTGGTGCAAAAGGTGTAAAGGTGCTTGTTGCTGGTCGTCTTGGTGGTGCAGAAATTGCCCGTGACGAATGGTTCCTTGACGGCCGCATGCCCCTGTCTACACTCCGTTCTGATATTGATTACGGCTTTGCCGAGGCAGTAACAAAGTATGGTGTTATCGGTGTACATGTATGGATTTATAAAGGTGATGTAACAGACTTTAAGGAGCTTCTGCCTCCAAGGGGTATGGAAATATCTTCTCGTAGAAGAGGAAGGAGGCGTGGTTGATATGTTGATGCCAAAAAGAGTTAAATGGAGAAAGACCCACCTCCCCAGCATAAAGGGAGTAGCAACAAGAGGAAACTTTGTTGCCTTTGGTGACTATGGTATACAGGCTGTTGGTAGAGGTTATCTCTCTGCTCAGACCATAGAGTCTGCTCGTGTTACCATGGTTCGTGCTCTGAAAAAGGGTTCAAAGATTTGGATTAGGGTATTTCCTCACCACCCATGGACCAAGAAACCTCTTGAGGTGCGTATGGGTGGAGGTAAAGGTGACCCTGAGAAGTGGATTGCACACATTAAGCCTGGTAAGGTACTCTTTGAGTTCTCCGGTGTAGATGAGGAGACAGCAAAAGAGATAGCAAGGCTCGTTGGCTATAAGATACCATTTGAGGTTCGCCTTATCAAGCGTGACGAGGAAATGGGGGTGTAAGTCATGAAGGCAAGTGAACTTAGAGAAATGACAAATGAAGAGCTTCAGGCTACCCTCAGGGATCTTAGGGAGGAACTTTTTAACCTCCGTTTCCAGCATGCAATGGGTAAGCTGAAGAATACAGCAAGAATTAAGCAGGTAAAGAAGGATATAGCACGTGTTCTCACGGTTCTTGGAGAGCGTGAAAGGGGTGAGAAATATGGCGCGTAAGCGTTTTGTTGGCACAGTTGTGTCCGATAAGATGGATAAGACAAGAGTTGTCGTTGTTGAGAGAAGGGTTCCTCACCCTCTATACAAGAAAGTTATCAAGCGTCGTAGCAAATTCTATGTGCACGATGAGAACAATATCTCCCATGTTGGCGATAAGGTTCTCATTGAAGAGTCTAAACCAATAAGCAAGTTAAAAAGATGGAAACTTGTATCTATAGTTGAGCGTTCTGCTCTTGCCCTTGCTCGTGAGCATCTTAAGGAGCAGGGAGAAGATGTATCTGCAGATGAAGAAGTTGTGGAAAAAGAAGTTGAGGAAATTATTGAAGGTACAACTGAAGAGGGAGGGGATGAGTAATGGTTAGACCCTATTCCCGTCTGAAGATAGCAGACAACTCAGGTGTGAAGGAGATTCAGGTTATCAGGGTTATTGGTAATCTTCAGGACGATGCTCTGAACCCTAATGTCAAGATTTGGGGTACCGTCGGTGATATTGTTGTTGGTTCTGTTAAGGCTGTTATCCCTAACTCTCAGTATGAGGTTGGAGATGTTGTCAAGGCTGTTATCGTGAGAACTGCCAAAGAGGTCCGTCGCGATGATGGTTCTTATGTGAAATTTGACGACAATGCAGCCGTCGTTATTACCAATGACTTTCAGGTCAAGGGTACACGTGTCTTTGGTCCTGTTGCCAGAGAGCTGAGAAAGAAGGGCTTTGCAAGAATCGTGTCCCTTGCTCCAGAGGTTATCTAAGGAGGTGTAGATAATGAAGATCAAAACAGGAGATAAAGTAAAGGTTATTTCCGGCAAAGATAGGGGAAAGGTCGGCACCGTCCTTAGAGCTATACCCAAAGAAAATAAAGTTGTCGTTCAGGGTGTCAATATTGTAAAAAGGGCAATGAGACCTACCCAGAAGAATCCACAGGGTGGCTATATGGAGTTTGAGGCACCAATTTATGTTTCTAAGGTTATGCTCATATGCCCCAGCTGTGGAAAGCCCACACGTGTTGGCTACAAGTTCATTGAGAAGAACGGCAAACGCAAAAAAGTTCGCGTTTGCAAGAAGTGTGGCGCCATCATTGATAAGTAATGGGAGGTAGATAACCGTGGCGTTTGAAAAGAAGATATACAATGACCTTCACAGGAAGTACGAAGAGGAAGTCGTACCTTACCTGATGAAGAAGTTTGGATATAAGAATGTTATGGAAGTCCCCAAGATCGTAAAGATTGTTGTTAATAGGGGTATTGGACAGGAAGTCGTTATGGAAAAGGCCTCCGGTGGCGGCGGTAAGAAGAGTGCCTTTGGTTCAGCTGCCGTTGAGAAGAATGTCAAGGAAATAGAGCTTATCACTAAGCAGAAGCCAATGGTAACCCGTGCCAGAAAGTCTATTCACGGCTTTAAGATTCGTAAGGGTATGCCTGTCGGTGTTATGGTCACACTCAGAAAAGGTAATATGTGGGATTTCCTTGACAGACTTATCAATACAGCTCTTCCAAGAGTGAGAGACTTTAAAGGTCTTAATCCCCGCGGTTTTGATGGAAGAGGAAACTATAACTTTGGTTTGAAAGAGCAGCTCGTGTGGCCAGAAATCCCATATGAGCTGGCAGACAAGCAGAGAGGTATGGACATTACTATAGTGACAACTGCCAAGACCGATGAGGAGGCATACGCTCTGCTTGAGGCACTGGGTGTGCCATTCAAGAAGAAATAAGGAGGTCGATGAGTGTGGCAAGAAAGGCTTTGATAGTAAAAGCACAGAAGGAACCGAAATTTAAGGTTAGAAAATATACAAGATGCCGTATTTGTGGTCGTCCTCGTTCTGTTTATCGTGACTTTGGTCTTTGTCGTATTTGTTTGAGAAAAATGGCCCACCAGGGTCTTATCCCTGGACTAAAGAAAGCATCTTGGTGAGGTGATGGCGATGTTGACAGATCCTATTGGAGATCTTCTCATAAGACTGAAAAATGCAAGTATGAGATATCACGAGAAGGTAGAGGGTATCCCTCATTCTAAGTACAAGATGAATGTGCTTCGTGTTCTTAAGGATGAAGGTTTTATCAACGATTATGAAGAGTATGAGGTAGATGGCAAGAAATACATCAGGGTATTTATGAAGTATGGTCCTAACAAAGAGCGTCTAATCAACGATGTTAAGAGAGTATCTAAACCTGGTCGCCGCCTGTATGTTGACAAGGACAATATACCAAAGGTTATGAATGGCCTTGGTATTGCTATCCTCACAACCAGTAAAGGTGTCCTGTCCGACAAAGAGGCAAGAGAGCTTGGTGTTGGCGGCGAAATTATTGCATATGTGGTCTAAGGGGGGATAGCGAATGTCTCGTATAGGTAAAAAGCCGGTGATAATACCTAAGGGTGTAGAGGTTACTGTTCAGCCTGACAACACAGTAATCGTTAAGGGCCCTAAGGGTACACTGCAGAAGAAGTTTGACCCAAGAATGATTATTAAGGTTGAGGATGGTCAGGTTATTGTGGAAAGACCTAATGATGAGAAAGAGGTTAAGGCTCTTCATGGTACAACAAGGGCTCTTATTAATAATATGGTTATTGGTGTATCCCAAGGTTTTCAGATTAAACTCATCATTAAAGGTGTTGGTTATAGAGCTGATCTGAAGGGTAAGAAACTTGTTATGCGTCTTGGTTTATCTCACGATGTTGAGATTGAGCCACCAGAGGATATTACCATAGAGGTACCAAACCCCGACCAGATTATCATTAAGGGTATTGATAAAGAGAGAGTTGGACAGTTTGCTGCCAACGTCCGTAGATGGAGAATACCTGACCCATATAAGGGTAAAGGTATTTGGTACGAGGGCGAACATAGAGTACTGCGTCCTGGTAAGACCGTTGGTAAGTAATGGGAGGTGAACAGTAGTGTACACACCTGTAAATAGAAAAGAGAAAAGGGTAAAGAGGCATAGAAGGATACGCAAAAGCGTGTTTGGTACCGCAGAACGTCCTCGCATGGCTATATATAAGAGCCTTAAGCATATGTATGTGCAGATAATAAATGACGAGATAGGGCATACCCTTGTTTCTGCAGCTACCAATGAGAAGGCAATACAGGAAGCTATCAAGGGCATGAGCAAAACAGAGCAAGCCAAATATCTCGGCAAAGTTATTGCCGAGCGTGCTCTCGAGAAGGGTATAAAGAAAGTTGTCTTTGATAGAGGCGGCTTTAAGTATCAGGGACGAGTCCAGGCTCTTGCAGAGGCTGCAAGAGAAGCCGGACTTGAGTTCTAAGGAGGTGCTACTGGCGTGGCAAGACCAAGACAGGATAGCGAATTTCAGGAAAAGATAATAGAGATTAAAAGGGTTACCCGTGTTGTTGCCGGAGGTAAGCGTATGAGATTTAGAGTTCTTGTTGCTGTTGGCGATGGCAAGGGTAGAGTTGGTATAGGTCTTGGCAAGGCATCTGAAGTGCCTGATGCTGTTGTTAAGGCTATACAGAAGGCAAAGAAGAATTTAGTAAAGGTACCTATGGCAGGAACAACAATTCCTCATACTGTTGAGGGTAAGCTGAATACATCTCGTATTCTTCTTAAGCCTGCTGTTAGGGGTACCGGTCTTATTGCAGGTAGAACTGTTCGTATGATACTGGAGCTTGCTGGATATCACGATATTATTTCTAAGGCCCAGGGTTCTACCAATGCTACCAATCTCGCATATGCAACAATTAATGCTCTTAAGAATCTCCGTACTCCAGACGAAGTTGCTAAACTCAGGGGTAAAGATGTCAAGGAACTCCTTGAAAGGTAATGGGAGGTGAAGATTATGAGACTTCACGAGCTTGCTCCAGCACCAGGTGCTGTTAGAAGACGCAAGAGAATAGGCCGTGGTATATCCTCCGGCCACGGCAAAACCTCTGGAAGAGGTCATAAGGGACAGAAGGCGCGTTCCGGAGGTGTGAACAAGAGAGGTTTTGAAGGTGGTCAGACACCTTTCTATAAGAGAATTCCGAAGCTGTGGAGGTTTAAAAACTATCCATTCAAGAAGGACTATGTCGTTATCAATGTAGAACTTCTTGAAGAGAGGTTCGAAGACGGTGCCGAGATTACCCCTGAAGTTCTTAAAGAAAGGGGTATTGTCAAGCAGATGAGAGATGGCATTAAACTTCTGGGTAGAGGCGAGGTGACCAAGAAGTTTCACGTCAAGGTGCATGCTATTTCTCAGTCTGCCAAAGAAAAGATAGAGAAAGCCGGAGGCACCGTTGAGGTGATAGACAATGTTTAAGACATTTATATCTGCGTGGAAGATTCCTGAAACACGCAGAAGAATCATCAATACACTGATCTTTATTGCCCTGTTCAGAATAGGTTCTTTCATTCCTATTCCGGGCTTTAAATGGGAAGTACTGAATCAGGCAGTTCAGAAGAGTGGAGGTCTTAGCGACCTTTTCACTCTTCTGAGTTTCTTCTCTGGTAGTGGTAGAACAAATAATGTGGCTATATTTGCCATGGGTGTTCTGCCATACATCAATGCATCGATTATCATGCAGCTATTAACAGTTGTTATTCCCTCTCTTGAGAGACTTGCCAAAGAAGAGGGTGAAGAGGGAAGAAAGAAGCTGCAAAAATATGTTAGATGGCTGGCCATTGCCCTTGCCCTACTTCAGGGATGGGGACTTGCCAAGCTCTTTGCCAATCAGGGCTTTATCGATAATAACGGCATGACCATTCTCACCACAACACTTGTTCTTACTGCCGGTAGTATGCTTCTTATCTGGCTTGGTGAAGTCTTTACCACTATTGGTATCGGTAATGGTGTGTCTTTGGTTATCTTCATTGGTATTGTTAACTCCTTCTTTGTGGGCATGTATCAATACATTACAGGAGCTGCCGGTGACGTTCAGACATGGATTAAGATTATTCTTGCCATTATTGGTGGTATCGTTGTTATGTACTTTACTATCTACGCATACCTTGCTGAAAGGAGAATACCTATCCAATATGCTAGACAGGTTAGAGGTAGAAGGGTATATGGTGGTCAGTCTACATACCTTCCTATTAGGCTGATTCAGGCTGGTGTGCTTCCTATCATCTTTGCCATGTCTATGCTTTATGCACCTCAGGTTATTCTTCAGATTATTGCCTATGCTAAAAACAATCCTCAGTGGGGGCCACTACTGGGTTGGTATAAATTTGCCAATAGTATTTGGTATTACATCGTTATGTTCTTGCTTGTTGTTTTCTTCACCTACTTCTACAACTCTATTACCTATAACCCAGAAGAAATTGCCGAGAATATCCAGAAGTATGGTGGATATATCCCCGGTATTCGTCCAGGAAAGCCCACAGCCGACTATCTTGCCAAGGTTATCAACACACTTACACTGCCAACAGCCATATTCCTTGGCATCTTGGCAGTACTTCCATATATCATTATGAAGTACATGTTTAGTGGTATGACTACCGCAAGACTGTTCTTCTTCGGTGGTACATCACTACTGATTGTCGTTGGTGTTGCCATCGAGACATATAGGCAAATCGAGTCCTATATTCAGCTTCGTCACTTCAAGGGCTACCTCAACCTCTAATACGGGGTTGAGGCTGCCCTTAATTAATATCTCCTCAGGGGGTGGAGAATGTGAAGAAGATGTATATTCTCTTTGGACCACCGGGGTCTGGTAAGGGGACACAGGCCTCTTTGCTTGTTAAAAACGATGGATTTGCCTGGCTTTCAACTGGCGAGGTGTTCCGTAGAAACATTCGTGAAGGTACACCACTGGGTAAGCAGGTGGAGGCCATTGTTAAAAGTGGTGGACTTGTATCTGATGAGCTTGTTATGGAAATTGTCAAAGATGAGATAGCCAAGATGGGCTATCCGGAAAAACTACTCCTTGATGGGGTTCCCCGAACAGTTAAACAGGCAGAAATTCTTGATGATATTGCTAAGGAGTTTGGATATGAGGTATATAAATTTGTAGAGATCGTTGTACCTGAAGAGGAAGTTATCCGTCGCCTTACCAACAGGTATGTGTGTCCTATTTGTGGTTATGTTAGCAACAAGCCGGGAAAATGCCCCAATGATGGTGCTACTCTTG
Organism: Dictyoglomota bacterium; assembly: GCA_013153035.1. GTDB lineage: Bacteria > Coprothermobacterota > Coprothermobacteria > Coprothermobacterales > JAADFF01 > JAADFF01. The sequence continues at coordinate 11,021 of JAADFF010000094.1, forward strand.
AAAAGAGAGCGGATGATAACGAAGAAACTGTTCGTAGAAGACTGGAAGAGTATCACAAATATGCCGATCCTGTAATAAATTGGTATAAAAAGAAGGGTATTTACGTGGCTGTGGATGGGGTAGGTTCTATTGAAGAGGTTTACAAGAGATTGAAGGAGGCATTAGAGTGATAGATACAAGTACCCTGAAGGGTATGAGAGAAGCTGGTAAGAGACTTGCTGAGGTATCAGAAATTTTAAAAGAACATATTGCTCCTGGTATTACAGGCAAGGAACTTGATGAAATTGCCGAAAGGGAGATAAAAAAGAGAAATAGCATTCCTGCTTTCAAAGGTTATGGCGGTTTCCCAGCTACTATTTGTTTCTCTGTCAATGAGGTTGTTATTCATGGTATTCCTGGGAATAAGCCACTACTTCCTGGAGATATTGTATCTATAGATATTGGTTTGTCTTATAAAGGTTGGTATGCCGATATGGCATTTACCGTGCCTGTTGGTAAAGTTTCTGAGGAAAAGCAAAAACTCATGGAGGTTACTGAGAAGGCCCTTTATAATGCTATTGCTATTGTCAAAGCAGGTATTCATACAGGTGATATAGGAGAGGTTGTTGAGAAAACTGTGAAACAGGCGGGTTTCTGTGTGCTTCGTGACTATACAGGTCATGGTATTGGTCGTAAGCTTCATATGGAGCCTCCGATTTTTAATTATGGTCAGAAAGGTGTAGGACCTCGTCTAAAAGAAGGTCAATTTATAGCTATCGAACCTATGGTTGTTGCATATGAAGATTGTTCTGTTAAAGTTGCAGATGATGGCTGGACCGTGTATAGTATTTATAAAAAGCCGGCAGCTCATTTTGAGCATACCATTGCAATACTGAAAGATGGTTATGAGATTATGACAAGGATATAGGTTTTAGGTGTGTTTTGCTATTGTATTTATATGGAGGTTGTTGTATAATAGTGCATAGTGCGACGAGTAGTAGGTATAAAGTGGGAGATGTAGTAAAATCAACAGCGGGAAAAGATGTTGGTACGTTTTATGTTGTCGTTGATCGCTGCGGGCGCTTTTTGTATCTTGCTGGACCGAAGTATGGCATGAAGCGCCTAAAGCGAAAAAATATGAAGCATGTTCAGAAAGTGAACATGCATTTGGACAAACTGCTTTTTAAGGAGGTTGATGGCGTGCTGAAAAAACTTAATGAGAGAGGTAGGGTGGCCTGAGGTGGGAAAGGCAAAGAAAAACAAAAAAGCCAAACAGCAGAGCGGCGAGAAGAAAAAAGAATTTTTTGAAATGGAAGGCGTTGTTGTTGAAGCCTTGCCAAATGCCCACTTTAGGGTGAAACTTGACAATGGTATTACGATTATTGCTTATCTTTCAGGGAAAATGCGTATGAACTACATCAGGGTTGTTGAAGGAGATAGGGTGAAAGTAGAGATTTCTCCTTATGACTTGGAGAAAGGCCGTATAACTTACAGGATTGGATAGATTGAAGGGAGGTAGAGGAGTATGAAGGTAAGACCTTCTGTCAAGAAGATTTGCAACAAGTGTCAGATAGTAAGAAGAAAAGGACGTGTTTATGTTATCTGTGAAAATCCTAAGCATAAACAGCGTCAGGGTAAATAATGTAGGAGGTGTTTGATAGTGGCTCGTATAGTTGGTGTAGATTTGCCAAGGAATAAAAGAATCAAATTTGCCCTGCCTTACATTTATGGTATTGGCCGTGCTCGTGCAAAGGAGATTTTAGAGGCTACAGGTATTGACCCAATGAAGAAGGTCAATGAGCTGACAGATGAGGAAATTCAGACTCTTGAGAACTACATAAGAGAGCACTATGTAGTAGAGGGTGATCTCCGTAGAGAGATTGCCATGAATATCCGTCGTCTTATTGAAATTAAATGTTATAGAGGTCTCAGACATAAGATGGGACTTCCTGTTAGGGGCCAGAGAACAAGAACAAATGCTCGTACTCGTAAAGGTCCGAAGAAGACCGTCGCCGGTAAGAAGAAAGCACCTAAGAAGTAAAAGGAGGTAGATGATCTGTGGCTAGGAGAAGAAGAGGCACAACAAAGAAGCGTGCAAGAAGGCAGGTACCATTCGGTATCGCCCATATTCACGCAACTTTCAATAATACAATTATTACCATTACAGACCCTCAGGGTAATACTCTTGCATGGGCAAGTGGTGGTACAGCAGGTTTTAAGGGTACCAGAAAGGGTACTCCTTATGCTGCACAGCTTGCTGCCGAGCAGGCTGCCAAGAAGGTCCAGCAGATGTATGGCATGAAAGAGGTAGAGGTTTGGGTTAAGGGTCCTGGTTCTTCCCGTGAAACGGCTATTCGTGCTATTCAGAGTGCCGGTCTTGAAATTAAGGGTATCCGTGACGTGACACCAATTCCTCACAACGGATGCAGACCACCAAAGCCACGTAGGATGTAAGGAGGGTGATGGATAGTGAGATATACTGGACCTGTATGTAGACTATCTCGTAGAGAAGGTGTGGATTTGGGCCTGAAGAGATGGCGTAGATGTGGTAGGCTCAATAATCCACCTGGTAATAGACCAAAGAAACTTCGTACAAAACCAACTGAGTATGCTATTCGTCTTAGAGAGAAGCAGAAACTGAAAAGAATTTATCAGATATCTGAGACAAAGATGCGTCGCTATTTTGAAAAGGCCACCCGTCAGAGAAAGATGGCCACTGGTGACTATCTTATTCAGCTTCTTGAGCGTAGACTTGACAATGTTATATATCGTATGGGCTTTGCACCAACGAGGAGAATGGCACGTCAAATGGTCACCCATGGTCATGTAAGGGTTAATGGTATAAAGACCAATATTCCTTCTTTCCTTGTTGATGTAGGTGAAGAGATTACTATCTCTTCTAAGATGCTTAATAATCCTGATGTAAAGAAGGTAATGGAGGAAGTCAAGAAGATAGGTGTACCTTCTTGGCTTGAGGTAGACTTTGAGCAGGGTAAGGGTAGAGTAATTGCACTTCCTACAGCAGAGGAAGCCAATCTGCCCGTTAATACACAGCTGATTATTGAGTTCTACTCCCGTTAATGAGGGGGTGCTTATATGGAACTTATACCGCTTGCTGATATAAATCTAAAAGTAGAAGAGATGTACGATGACCCCGAAAAGGGGTACAACTATGCTCGTATTAGCATAGGACCCCTTAATGAGGGTTATGGTATTACAATAGGAAATATGCTGAGAAGAGTGCTTCTTTCCTCTATTGAGGGAGCAGCACCTATTGCTTATAAGCTCAGCGGTTTTTACCATGAATTTACATCTCTTGAGGGTATATATGAGGATGGTCTTCAGATTACTATGAATCTGAAGAACCTTGTTGTCAAACTGGAAGATAGTGATTTCAAGACCTTGTATATATCTAAAACAGGTCCTGCTGTTGTCAGGGCCTCTGATATAAGCCGCTCTGCTGATGTTGAAGTTATCAATGGTGATTTGAGACTCTTTGAGATTACTGAACCCATTGAGGTCAAGATGGAGATATTTGTAGCCAAGGGACGCGGTTATATGACAGAAGAAGAAGTAAAAGAGCATTTTGCCGAGATTACACCTGGTGGTGCTCATATTAGAGACTATATCACTATTGATGCCACCTCTACCGATAACTTTATGCACGCCGGAAGAGACATCATTTTTATTGATGCTTTCTTCTCTCCTGTTAAAAGAGTTGCATACAAGGTTGTACCTGCCCGTGTAGGTAAGTCTTCTAAGTATGACCAGCTCGTTATGGAGATTTGGACAGATCGTTCCGTTTCTGCCATAGATGCCCTTAAAGAGGCGGTAGCCATTATGAGAGATAGGTTGACACTGTTTGATATGCTTGATGATGCTGTTGAAGAGTATCATACTCGTAGCAATGAAACTCAACAGCAGATGCCCATGCAGATACAGTCTCATACTCCTCTTACAGAATTGGGCTTGCCTGATCTTGTGGCAGAGATTTTACAAAGACATGGTATTGATACTATTGAGGAACTTGTGGATATTACACGTTCTGGTGGTCTTGACCATATACCACATATTGGTGCAAAGAGAAAAGAATCTATTATCGAGGCCTTGGAGCGTTGGATGAAAGAGCGTGGTGAAGAACTGTTTGTGGAGACTTCACCTATGGCAACTGTTTCCATTGAGTCGGATGAAAAACTTAATGAAGATATAAGTGTGTTAGGTTTGGGCTCTCCAGTAGAAAAGAATCTTAAGAAAGCGGGTATAGAGACAATAGGCCAGCTTGTCGAGATTATTAATCAGGGAAAGCTAACAGAAATTAAAGGTATTGGCCAGAGCAGAGCCCAGAAGATTATTGAAGTTATTCAGTCATACACTGGAGCTAAAGAAGAAGCAGAGGCAGTAAGTGCAGAAAGTGCCGTTGATGAGAGTGCATCTATTGAGTCTCTTGGACTTGATGACACTCTTGTAAAGATATTAAAGTCTGCTGGTATTGATACTGTGGCAAAACTAAAGGCCATGGTAGACGATGGTTCTATATCTACTGTACGTGGTATAGGAGCTACCAGACAAAAGAAGATAAAAGACGCACTGACTGCCTACCTGGAGAAAGGAGGTCAGTAAGGTGAGGCACAGAGTAAAGAAAGTTCAGCTTAGTAGAAAGAAAAACCAAAGGGAGGCTCTGCTGAGGGGCTTGTTTAACTCCCTTGTTCTATATGGTCGTATTGAGACCACACATCCTAAAGCAAAGGCACTACAATCTTATGTTGAAAGGGTAGTTACCCGTGTGAAGAAAGAGCCACTTATGTACAACAAGGTCAGAGAGGCCAAGAGGCATCTTTATGATAAACAGGCTGTTTGGAAACTTGTAAGGGAAATTGCTCCCAAATATGAAAGCAGAAATGGTGGATATACAAGGGTTGTTCGTACCCGTATCCGCCGTGGTGATGGTGCCCAGATGGCCATTATCGAATGGGTAGAGTAATAGTAGAAAGATTAACAGTTAAATATGGGGATAGGGTGGTGCTGCGAAGCATCACCCTTTCTTTTAATAAACCGGGCTTTGTTGCTATTGTCGGAACTAATGGTGCTGGTAAATCTACATTTGCCAAGGCTTTGGTTGGTGTATTAAATTATGATGGTCGTATATATGATGAAGATACAAATAGTGTACCCCGTGCAGGTTATGTTTGGCAAAATCCAGAATGGGGATTTATTGGTTCTACTGTTTGGGAGGAAGTTGTTCTTTCCTATTTATTAAAAGGTTTCTCACATGCAGATGCATACTCTAAAGCTGAAACTATTCTAAAACAATTTGGGTTGTATTCTTTCCGCGATAGAGAAGTGCATACACTTTCGGGTGGTTATAAGCAGGTGTTGGCTATTGTTACGATGATGGTTCTTTCTCCCGGAGTTATCGTTTTTGATGAGGTAACATCTATGTTAGATACGAAAGAACGTTATATGATATTGGGTTATCTCCGAAATTTATCAAAGAAATTGTTGATTTTTCTTATTACACAGCGTTCTGAGGATCTCAAATATGCCGATAGAGTTATAGGTATTAAAGATGGAGCCATCGCATTTGATGGTTTTCCTGAGAGTTTGTGGGAAGAAGATTATCAACAATTTGGATTAACTCTGCCTCTTAGCTATAAACTGACGAGGAAGTGGAATATACCGTGGAAACCGCTGGGAATACTTTGGTCGAAGTAAATGGTTTGTCTTTTGGCTACGAAAAAAACATGATCGTTTTATCTGATATTTCCTTGTCTTTGGAAAGGGGAAAAGTTTATGCACTTTTAGGCGCTATGGCGTCTGGTAAAAGTACACTGTTGAAACTTCTTGCTCGTTTGGCCAAGCCTCTATCAGGGCAAATAATCCTTGAGGGTAAAGATGTTTGGCAAATATCAGAAAGGCAATTTCGTCGGTGTGTTTCTATTGCCTTTCAATATCCTGATAGAAGTATATTTGCTACTACTGTATATGACGAGGTAGTGTTTGCTCTAAAAATGTTATATCCTGAAAAGAAACATATGTTCGATAGTTTAGTGAAAGGTGCTTTACTAGCTGTGGGACTCGATGAATCATTTTTGAAGCGCAATCCTCACATGCTTTCAGGAGGAGAAAAAAGAAAGGTATCACTAGCTGCCACAATCGTTCATAGGCCACAGTTACTGCTTCTTGATGAACCTACAGCAGGTCTTGATGGTATATCTGCAGAGAGTATTTTATCGTTTGTTGCTGATTATGCTAAGTCTGATAATACTGTTCTATTTACTACCCATAATCTTGAGGATATTTCCATAGCCGATGAAGTAATTATTCTCTATGATGGAAAAGTTCATTATATTGACAAGAATCGAGTTGATTATATGGTGCTTGTTTCATATGGCATATTGCCACCAGATTATGTGTTGTATGAGTATTGGGGGAAATATCATGGCTATACGTAGACTTATTCATCCAGCTACGGAAATAATATTATTTGTTATATTGGCTGTTATCTTATGGAAAAACATATGGTTTACTGTTTTGGTTAGCATGTTTGTCTTATCCGTCTTGGTTATATTTAATGTTACATGGAAAAAACTGTATAGATATACTGTTGGAGCCTTATGGATTGTGTTTTTGCTTATTGTGGTATCTGCTATAACAACAGGTAATGTTTTGAGCGCTTTTCTAACGGGCTATCGTCTTCTATTGTTAATTGTTTTACTATCTCTAATTTCTCTGATATCTTCCCCCTTTGATATTACATATGGTATTTCTGCCTTGCTCAAACCGTTGAAATATATAGGCTTTCCCACCTCTGAGCTGGCATTTGTATTGGCAATGTCGCTCAGATTTATTCCACTTATGTCAGAAGAGGTAGAACGTATTATTACTGCTCAGAGGGCTCGTGGATTTGATATAAAAAATATTCGTCATGTTTTGTCTGTTGGTTATTCTATATTAGTTCCTGTATTTATATCGGCTGTTGTCAAGGCAGAAGCTATGGCTATATCGTTGTATCTAAGAGGTGTAGATGTCAAGAAAGGTATTCCTCCTGTAAAAGAGATTCGGTTTGGGATAATAGATATACTTATTTTGCTTATAGCTATAGCTTTGTTGGTGGTGAGTGTGTATGCATAAAGTGGCATTTGTTGTGCAATATGACGGAAGGGGTTTTCATGGTTTTCAGTATCAGCCAAACATGAGAACTGTACAAGGGGTGTTAGAGCAGGCTATTTCACGTGTAGAGAACAAAGATATTCGTATAGAATATGCCTCACGGACTGATACTGGAGTTCATGCCTATTATCAAGTGGTATCCTTTTACTCCAATAGAAATATAGAACCTCGGAAGTGGTTGCAAATTATGAGGGGGCTATTGCCCGAAGATGTTATGGTGTGGAAGGTGGCATATGTGCCTGATAGTTTTCATCCCCAAAGGACCCCTCATGAAAAAGAATACATATACAGGCTTAGTCGTTGTCCTTTATCGGTGTTTGATAGAGGATATGGTTGGTGGGTAAGACATCTTAATGTGGATGTTCTTCGCAGGGAGATAGAGTATGTGCAAGGTACTCATGACTTTGTGTACTTTTCTAAGACAGGTGCCCCAAGACAAAATACTATTCGTACCCTACATGTGTCCTTGACCGAAGCGGGTAAATATGTTATACTCTCATTTAGGTCTTCGGGTTTTTTATATGGTATGGTGCGACTTATCGTTGGTACTTTAGTAGAAGTGGCTACTGGACGGTTGCCACAGGGTGCCAGCGGTAAGGTGCTTGAAGGAGATATATCTTTACGGGGTAAATCGGCCCCGGCGGGCGGGCTCTTTTTGAAAGAAATCCGCTATAATAAAATAGATATAAAGTGGCAGGAGGAGTGTGAGAGCGATGAAGACGATAATACCTAAGAAGGAAGAGGTGAAGCGTACCTGGTGGGTTGTTGACGCCGAGGGTAAAACTCTTGGTAGGCTTGCCTCTGAAATAGCAGTGCTTCTAAGAGGTAAGCACAAACCCATATACACACCAAGTGTTGATGTGGGTGACTTTGTTATTGTTATTAACGCCGATAAAGTTAAGGTAACAGGTAAGAAGGAGCAGCAGAAGGTGTACTATTCTCACTCAGGTTATCTTGGCCATCTTAGAGAGACACCACTGTGGCTTATGAGACAGCGTACCCCAGAAAAGATTATTAAGAGAGCAGTTAAAGGTATGCTTCCCAAGACAGCAATGGGCAAAAAGATGCTTGGTAGACTGAAAGTTTACAGAGGTCCTGAGCATCCCCATCAGGCTCAGAAGCCAGTAAAGTATGAGCCCAAGTGGGTATGAGGAGGGATAAGCGGTGAAAGGAAGATTAATAACAGTTGGTCGTCGTAAAGAAGCAGTTGCAAGAGTATACTTGGTTCCCGGTACTGGTAGGGTATGGGTTAATGGTTATGACTACAGAAGATATTTCCATCGCCCACTTCTTGAGATGCTTATTGATAAGCCCCTCAAGATTGCCGGTGTAAAAGAAAAGTATGATGTAATAGCCCGTGTACGCGGTGGTGGTAAGTCTGGTCAGGCTGATGCTATCAGGTTGGCTGTAGCCAGATGGCTTATTGCCGAGAATCCAGATCTCAGACCGATGCTCAAAAAGGAAGGTCTTCTTACAAGAGATCCCCGTGAAAAGGAAAGAAAGAAATACGGTCTTCACAGGGCAAGAAGAGCCAGACAGTACAGAAAGCGTTAATTATTTTATTTACTAAAAAGATAAGGGGCAGATATTTCTGCCCCTTTTTTTTGTTTTGTATATCGTGACTGGTTATATAATGACTATTGGTGATATTATGAAAAAGCTTGTCAGTTTTTTAATTGTAGGCATTTTTATCTGCTTGTATATTACTGCTGCTTATGCTTCTAATGAATCTCGGGATATTGCTCCAAAAGGTACAAACTATGTGTTGGTCACTGAGTATCAGGATTCTTCTTTCCCTAAGTATTCGGAGTTGGGTGGCATTGGTAATGATGTAAATTTAGCACTTAATAAAAGCCTTAATCATAGAAGTATTTCTATAAAATCCGTTTCTGTTGTTCCCTATAGACCGCTGAAGAGAATTCTACTGGATTTGAAGTACGGTAGAATTTCCTTCTTTGCCTTACTCGCATATACTTCTGCTCGCAGTAGACAATTTGAATATTCTGATATTCCTGTGTATATTACTTCTTCTGTGTTTGTCAAACGTAAGGAAGATGCATTTGTGTACACAGGTCCATCTTCCCTTGAAGGCAAAAAAATAGGAGTAGTGGCAGGCACTCGAACGCAAAGGTTTTTAAAAAGTCTAATAGGTGGTGTTATACATGCCAAGATTTATGAAGTGTCCGATGTTACTTCGCTCTTACGTATGGTGGCAAGGGGAAGATTGGATTTGGGATTTTACTCTGCGTTGTCTCTAAAGTATCTTGTTACATCCTTATATAATAAGGAGCTTGTTTTAGCTCCAGGTATTGTGGATAGATATGGACATTATCTTGTTTATTCCCGAAATGTTCCCAAAGATGTAGTTTTTCATGTTAATGACGCTTTATTTCACCTTGTTAGTGAAGGTCTATTGGATAACATATTGTCTCATTATGGGGTTAAACCTGAGACAGTTTCTCTGCGCGATTTTTATGTAGGTATCCCTCAATATCTATGTGGCGAAAAGGGTGAAGTGTTTCGTATTTTGACATCCTATAACCTTAATCCCCATATTGCGTGCTACAGTCAGAGTTTTTTGGATATGTATCTAAAAAATGGTGTGATTTTCTCTGTATGGAGTGATACCCCGATAACAGACAGTTATATTCTTGTAAAAGGCAGATATTTTAGTTGTTCGCCTGCTATACGTGGAGTATGTAGTTTTTTGCAAAAGGTGATTTACGATGAAGGAACAAGATAAGCGTAGTTCCCGTTTTTTGTCTGTTAAAAAGTCTATTGGAGCTCTACTTTTTATGATTATGGCTTTGGTTACTGTGTATTATTATGACATGACTTGGCATAGGCAATATACGGAAAAAGTATCGATATACACCGCTATGTTGAAACAATATGTGTGGGAGCTTAACAGCAATAGAATTAGAGAAATTGCGCATGTGTTATTTTCCTCTGGTGATATGTGTGGTTTATCTGTCATGGATGATTACGGAAATCTTCTTTTTAAGAGTACTGATTGCCGTTCTCGTCTCAACGGGTTCCAGAAAGCGCTGTTATGGGCAGGACTTGTGGAGATTGATGATACATCAATTGTTGTCACCTATGATGAAATGAATATTGGCTCTATAACATTCTATACAGTGGATTTTCGCCGTACTGTAGCCATTTCTATCTTTATGATATATTTTCTTGTATATCTTTTACTATCCAGATACTTAGAAAATCTGCGTATGAGACAGAAGTTAGAGGCAGTTAATAAAGAACTTTCTGAAACGCTTTCCACATTAAAGCACACGATAAAAGAACTAGAGACAACACGGACTGAGCTTGTTAGGCAGGAGAAATTTCAGTCTCTTGTTAAGCTCATGGCTCAGATAGCCCATGATGTTAATACTCCGCTTGGCGTTGCATATACTTCTGTATCAGAACTTTCTAGAGAGATTCAGCGTATTAGTCAGCTTTATAAAGACAAATTGTTAGAAGAATCGGAATTCAGAGAGTTTCTTGAAATAGGTAATGAACTTATAGATTTACTAGAGCGTAATATCCAACGAGCATACGAGCTTATTCGTAGCTTCAAGAAAATAACTTCTTATGAAGTATCAGAAGAAAAAATGGAATTTGAGGTAATGGAGCTTATTCGGGATATAGTTAAGTCGTTTGGTAAGCGATTTGAAAAGGCCGGAGTGAAGGTTAATATCAGTGGTGATAATAAAAAGATATCTTCTTACCCCGGTGCTATTGTTAGGATATTGACTAATCTTCTAGAAAATTCACTTGTTCATGGTTTTAATGGTAGAAGTGGTGGTGAGATAGATATTCATGTTTCGATAGCAAATGGCCAACTTACCATAGATTATCGTGATAATGGTAAAGGCCTTTCCCCTTCAATTGTAGATAAAGTATTTGAGCCATTTTTTACTACAAAGTCCGGAGGATATACTACCGGTCTTGGTCTATCTATTATCTACAATCTTGTAACATCGACACTTAATGGTACTGTTAAGATAGATGAAAATTATAAGCATGGTTTTAGGATTGTGATATCATTTCCTGTAGAGGAAGTGGAATAGATGGACATATTTAAAACGACGGCCCAAAGACGTAAAGAGGCCTTAGTACAGCCATGGAAGGTTCTGCTCGTTGATGACGAGGAGGATGTCCATCACATTACTCGACTTGCCCTTAGAAAATTTACATTTGAAGGTAGACCTGTAAAACTTATTAGTGCTTATTCTGGTGAAGAGGCAAGAAAAATATTAGAACAAGAAACGGATATTGCATTGGCTATTATAGATGTTGTCATGGAAGACGACCAGGCAGGACTGAGGCTTGTGAAATACATTAGGGAAACTTTAGGTAATCGCTTTATCAGGCTTGTTATACGAACAGGTCAGCCAGGATATGCCCCCAGGCGGGAAGTTGTGCAGAAATACGATATCAATGATTATCGGGAAAAAGGTGAAATATCATCTGATGTTCTGTATACTATCGTTGTTTCAGGTCTTCGCTCCTATAGAGATATTATGCGAGTGGAAAGAGAAGCTAATCTACTTAGAAACATTGCCGCATTTCTTTCCGATGCGTCTTCAGAACTTAGCATTCAATCCTTTTTGAGACGAGTATACCATAAAGTGCTGGAACTCTTGGATACATTTCAATCACCTGCATCTGCTTTGTTTGTAATAGAAGGACAGGTGGTAGAGCAGACAGGAGTGATGGATAGAGAGGTTTTAGAATTAAAAGATGTTATGGATATACCTGGAAGTCAAAGTTTCTTTTGGCCATCCTCAGATGTTATCCTTTTGCATATTAAGGATGAAGAAATGAGAGACGTAGGTTTTATTGTGAAGATGTACAAGCACGATGATTTGTTGAAGAACATTCTAGGTATATTTTTACATAATGCTATTGTTGCTGCCCATAATATGGAACTTACCAAGCAACTTAATACTACTCTATTTGACATTATTTATCTACTAACAGATTTGCTTGGTAAGAGATCAGGTGAGACAGGAGAGCATGTTGCTAGGGTTGCAGAGATTGTTTCTAGCATATCAGAATTTCTTGGAATTGATAGTGAAACAGTATATAAATATAAATTGGCTTCCATGCTTCATGATGTAGGTAAGATTGGTATACCGGATAATATTCTTAACAAACCTGGTAGCCTGACTGATGAAGAATTTGAAATTATGAAAAGACATACCCTTATCGGATATGAAATACTGACGCGGTTCGATAAAGATGTTTTTGAGATTGCCGCACTTATAGCCAGGTATCACCATGAAAACTTTGATGGCACAGGGTATCCAGATGGTCTGAAGGGAGAAGAGATTCCACTACCTGCCCGTATTACTGCTGTTGCAGATGTATACGATGCCCTTATTAACGATAGGGTATACAGGAAGGCATGGCCTGAGGATGAGGTTCTTGCATTTATCCGCGAAAATAAGGGAAAGAAATTTGATCCCATGGTTGTAGATATATTCATAGAGCACTATGACGAGATTAAGAAGAGAATGGGTAGAGTTGTGCGTATTTAACCCTACCCATTCTTAGAAAAATATTTAGGTCCTCAAGATGACTTGTTCCATGTCAAGGATTTTCACTACAATACCGATTACTACTGCTGCTACAAGAATATTGGCGCCAAAGGCAACGATAACATTGAGTGTTGTCAGCTGTCCCATAACAGCTCCATATACCAGTGCCATGGTATTGACAATAGGAATGTAGAATGCCCACATCGCCAGTTTACCACCAGATATCATTGTGGGAATAATGGCCATAGCAGGCAAGAATACAAGAAGTCCAAGCTGGCTAAGGTATAGCTGGGCCTCCCTCAGAGTTTTACTCCACATAGAAATAATGAGTTGCAGTGCAGCACCAAATAGGGCAAGTAGCACTGCCGCTAAGAATAGCATAACCATTGTACTCGGGCTGATAAATTTTCCTATCATGCCAATATCAAAATTTTTCTGTGCAATACTGGCACTCTGCTTTATAACATACCATATAGCGAATCCTTCACCTGCCAGAAGAGCTGTTGCCGATATAAGATTGGTAATTGTTAGGGCGACCCACTTACCTGTGGCAATGGATTTTCTATCTGCGGGTGATGATAGTAGTGGTAGTAATGTGCCCCTTTCCTTTTCACCAGCACCAATATCGGCCCCAAGGTAAGTATTGCCTATTGTCGTAAACATGACGAGAAAGAGACCCAGAAGGTATCCTGTCATAGCCTTTACCATTGCAAGGGGGTCTCCAATAGGTGTAGTTTTGATTTGGGTTAACGTATTTACAGGTGGAAGCCCGTGTTTTTGTAGATATTCGGCCACATACATTTCTTTGATAATATTGGCAATAGCCTGTATTTTTTGGCTACCACTGGCTTTTTCTACGTTGTAGTATGTTTCAATAATGATACTATCACCCTTTGGTTCGATTTTAAAGCCTGTGAGAGCTTTTCCATCTTTTATAGCTTTACCTATGTCATCGACTTCAATGTAATTTTCTATAATTTTCTCCTTTTTCAAAATCTCCGCATAATGCTTAGCCAGTGTATCTCCCACTTGTATGGCTACGGTTTTGGCCTGCACTTCTTCCTTTTTAGATGTAGATGTTTGAAAGTAGAACATGCCTATTAAGAGAGCAGGCATCAGTATAGCCGGTAATATTATGGTCATAAATATTGTGCGTTTTTCTCTAAATAGATCTTTTAGTTCTTTTTTGACAACACTCCACACCTTACGCCACATCAGAGCTCACCACCTTTAAGAAGGCATCTTCTACAGTTGCGGTATCGTATTTCTCCTTAATAGACTGGGGGGGACCTTCCTCTACAATTCTTCCTTTGTGAATGATGTATATGTAATCGCACAGTTTCTCTACCTGTGCCATGAGGTGGGTAGACAGTAATATCGTTTTTCCTTCGTCTTTCATTTCTCTGATAAATGTTTCTACGGCCCTTGTTGATGGTACATCAAGACCGTTTGTTGGTTCATCAAGGACTACTACAGGAGGATTATGTATTATGGCCCTTATAAGATTGATTTTTTGCATCATACCCTTGGAGTATGTACCTGCCAATTTTTTGGCATAGTCTACGCCAAGAAGCTCAAAGAACTTATACATCCTTTCCTTTGCTACATCAGGTGGAACATCTGCAAGGTCGGCGAAGTAGAGAATATTTTCCTCACCGGTAAGTCTCTGATATATGCCTGATTCTTCAAATACAACCCCGAGATTTTTTCTAACTAAAGCTGGCTCTTTGATAACACTGTGTCTATTAACAGTGATGTCTCCTCCGTGAGGTTTTAGAATAGTGCTAAGGATTTTGATAGTTGTTGTTTTACCGGCACCATTAGGACCCAAAAGTCCTGTAACTTTACCGGGTTCGGCCTTGAGACTAATGCCCTTTAATACTTCTGTTTTGCCAAAATTCCGCTTTAAGTTTGTGATCTCGATCATGAAACCACCTCCCTTATTATGAAAGCATTTCCCAATATATATATAAGTAGCCCTGTTAGACTACTTGCAATTGGATAAGTGATAACAAGTTGTGCGATATTCCCCGCCAGTGCTATACCTCCAACCATGTATGTAACACGTACTAGGGAAGCGGATATGTTAACCTTTGTACATAGTAGAGATAATGCACTTTTTAGGGTTGTGAAAGTAAGCCCAACTGCTATTGCTGGCATAAAAACATACATAAGGGATTTTTCTATGCTTATTCCTTTTAAGACAATAACTATGGTTGGTATAGATGCATAAACAAGTGCATGTAAGGCTTCGTATTCCAATATGTCGGTAGCGGTAATACCAACTGTACGATACCACTCACCTCGTGGGGTAAATATTGTAGGTAAATATGGGTCACTTACCCCTATAATAACGCCAGCGAGTATTCCGTATAGCATAAGTATCTTAGACATTGTAATGTGCATCTCATTTAGTAATTTGTTGCTGTCTGGAGAAAGGTTTGTAAACAGATATAGAAATATCAAAATGCCTATATACAGAACATATAGGAAAAAATTGTTTTTGCCATAAAAAGTTTTAAACAGCCTCATAGTATTCACCTCCAAACAGGTGCATATACATCTGTTCCAGCGTTTGGCCCCTATGCTCCTTAAGCTCCTCTAAGTTTCCCTGGAGTATAATTTCACCGTCGTTAATAAAGATGACTGTATCGGCAATTTTTTCTACCTCGTATATCTGGTGAGATGCCATTAATATGCTTTTTCCATCTGATACCCACTGGATCATGTACTCTCTTAGTGCTTTTACACGCGGTAAGTCAATTCCTTGCCATGGCTCGTCGGCGAGTATAATGTCTGCATCGCTGGAGAGAGCTGCCGCCCAGAATATTAATCTTCTTTGACCTTCAGATATTGCATGAATGGGTTTATTGCATGGTATTTTCCATATACTGCACAATTTATTAAATGTATTTGCATGAGATCCTGCTATGTAGCATATGTTGTACCCTGTGATAGATGGGTATATTAATGTATTTTGTGGGATGTAAAATGCCTTTCCATCAAGAGATATTGTTCCCTTATAAGGTTTGAGTAGCTTTAGTATTGTGCGAATGGTTGTAGTTTTACCGCTACCTATCGGTCCTAAAAATGCGGTAAGAGACCCTTTGTCTACATGAAAACTAACGTCTTTAAGTATTTCTCTCTTGCCTATTTTTACCCATACATTTTTAACATTGAGCATCGTTATTCCACTCCTTATCAATGAGTTTATGGAGAGTGTGTATATCCAGACCCAATTTTTTGGCCTTACTTACACATGTTTTTATATCCTCTGTAATGATTTGTTGTCTTTCATGCGCTAAAATTACAGGAGCTTCTCTGCTGATGTATGTACCTCCTGAACCTTTCGTGTATAGGTATCCCTCACTGAGGAGTTCTCTGTATACTCTTTGAATAGTGCCGGGATTGACCTGCAACTGTGATGCAAGGGTTCTTATAGGGGGAAGGCGATAATCGGGTTTCAACTCACCTGTAGCAATAGCATATTTGATTTGCTCTTTTATTTGCTTATAAACTGGTTTTGTGTTGTGATAATCTATTTTTATATCCATATGCCTCACCTTGTCTATTTGTATTATAACAAATAATACAAAAGTAGAAAAAAGAAAGGCTGTGCATATGCACAGCCTTGAACGCGCTATTTACATAAGTGATGAAAGGAGATTGAGGTAATCTTTTAGGAGTCTTGTGATAAGGAACTTTTCTTTTACTGTTTCATGGGCGCGCTGCCCTATCTCTTCGGCAAGGGCTTTATCCTCAAGAAGCTTAACAATTGTATTGGCAAATCCATCGTAATCGTATGGGTCATGGAGGAAGCCATTAACACCGTCTTCAATTTGCAGTGTGATACCGCCAACACGAGATGCGACAACGGCCTTTTTCTTCCACATAGCCTCTGTGACTGTGAGGCCAAATCCTTCTCTTGTGGATTTCTGAATAACAACATCGGCTTTTCTCTGGAGGGCATTTACCAATGTGCTGGAATCAACTGTTAGAAGTAATACATCACCTGTCTTGATAAGGTCTTTAGCAGCTTTCTCAACTTCTCTATATATTTTCCAACCCTCTGGATCATCGCTGGCCATGTTGCCGAGAAGTACAAGTCTTGCATCTACACTTTGCTTAACCTTCTTGAATACCTCTATAACACCTACAGGGTCTTTCCACGGGTCAAAGCGAGATATTTGAGTAATTATTGGTTTGTCTGTTTTTATACCATACTTTTTAATGACCATATCTACCTCTTCAGGAGTCATATCCCTATTTTTCTCAGATAATGGATCTATTGATGGATAGAATATAACCTGCGGGTTAGGAAGATCGTCCTTTTTGTATTTCTCACTAGAAATAATCACTGTATCGTAGGCAAGTATAAATCCTTTAAGATATTCCCACAGCGTTTTATTAGGATTGGTTATGTCTATATGACATCTCCATATCCACGGTTGGGATTTCTTGTAGAAAGATATTAGTGGTAATGGTTGTGGATCATGAACAATGACAAAATCATGGTCAAGATGGGTAAAAACAGAAAATGCTTCTACTGTCTCTTCATAGATTTTCTTTATGTTGTTGGTCAGATTTATGTCTGCCCCTTGTAGGGCATTGTGAAACGATTTGGTGACATTAAAAAATTCAGGAGTGCCATGAAGTATTCTCCACCCTGTTTTAATGCCAATAGAGTTCATTAGAGGAATGAGTGTATTTAGCATTTCAGCAACACCGCCGCCTTGATATGTAGAGTTGATATGTACGACGTGCTTACCTAGTAGTGGTTTGGCTGCCTTGTAAATTTCGTATATTTCTTTGTCACCAATAACACGACGATAGTCAGAAAGTTTTTTCTGCATACCTTTCACCTCCCTTTGGTATTATTACAGAGAAGGGGGTGATTTTATGCGTTATATTATTGTCTCTAATAGATTACCAGTTACGGTCTCCCGACGCAAAGGTCAGTTTACCACCAAAAAGAGTGTTGGAGGCTTGGCAACAGGCGTCTCTGCTGTATTTGAAAATAGTGAAGGCATATGGATAGGTTGGCCAGGTATGGCTTCAGATACCCTTTCTATGGATGATAGGGAAGAACTGGAGATGCTGCTTAGACGCGATGGATTTGAACCTGTATTTTTATCTTCAAGGGATATAGCCGGTTATTATCATGGATATTCCAATAAAACATTGTGGCCTCTATTTCACTATTTTGCTAACTATACAGTGTTTAGTGATAGTGAGATGTGGAAACGCTACGTTGATGTAAACAGGAAGTTTGCCAAAAAGATTATAGCCTTATATAGAGATGGGGATATTATCTGGGTTCATGATTATCATCTGTTTCTTGTACCTCAAATGGTAAGAAAAGAGATACCTGATGCGACTATTGGTTTTTTCCTTCATATACCATTTCCGTCTTATGAAGTTTTTAGATTGCTTCCCGAAAGGAAAGAACTTCTTGAGGGAGTGCTTGGAGCTGACTTAATAGGTTTTCATACATATGATTATGTTAGGCATTTCCTTAGCAGTGTTAGACGCATTGTTGGTATAGAACATCATATGGGTAGGCTATGGGTTGGTAAGAGGCAGATAAAGGCATCTGCATTTCCTATGGGTATTGATACCGATAGATTTATAAAGCTGGCTCAGTCTTCTTCTGTCCAGAAAAAGATAGAAAATTATAGGAAAAAACTTCATGGGCGCAAACTGGTACTATCTATCGATAGACTTGACTATTCCAAAGGTATAGACCTCAGATTAAAGGCTATCGAGCGCTTCTTTGATAAGTACCCAAAGATGAGAGAAAAGGTGGTATTTGCCCTTATTGTTGTGCCCTCTCGCTCTCAAGTGGAAACATATCAGGATATGAAAGAGCGGATAGATAAACTTGTTGGTCAGATTAACGGCAAATATGGAGGCTGGGGTGTTATACCTATATGGTATATGTACAAAAGCTTTCCCCAGGAAGATTTGGTACCACTGTATGCCCTTGCCGATGTGGCACTCATTACTCCCATAAGAGATGGTATGAATCTTGTTGCCAAAGAGTATATTGCTGTAAAACAAGGTGAGAGTGGCATGTTAGTACTAAGTGAAATGGCCGGTGCGGCAGCAGAGCTTGGAGAGGCTGTACTTGTCAATCCTATGGATACCGATGGGGTGGCAGATGCCATCTACGAGGCACTGACAATGTCCATAGAAGAAAAGAGAGAGCGTATGGGTAAGATGTTTGAACGGGTGAAGAAGTGGAATGTTCATAGATGGGCAGAAGATTTCGTTGAGCGACTTGAAGGTATTAAGGACTATCACAGGCAGTTTGCAGGGAAGATACTAACAGGAAAAGCTAAGAAACAATTGAAAGATGCTTTTATATCTGCCAGAAAGAGAGTGCTTCTACTTGACTATGACGGTACACTAACGAAGATTGTAAGAAGACCAGAATACGCTAAGCCCGATAAGGAGATAAAAGATATTCTAAAAAGGCTTTCTGATAAGGCGGAGGTTGTCATTGTCAGTGGTAGAGATAGAAAGACCCTTGATCAGTGGTTTGGAGATTTGCCCGTGTCTTTCGTGGCCGAACACGGTGCTTGGATTAAGCATAAGGGTAAGGATTGGAATACACTTATTGCTATTCCTTCAGATTGGAAGAACGATATTAGACCTATCATGGAGCTGTATGCTGACAGAACAGCTGGTGCATTTGTTGAAGAGAAGGAGCATGCCATTGCATGGCATTATAGAATGGCACTTCCCGAGCATGCACAGGTTATGGCTGCGGAGCTGAAAGAAGTACTTATGTCACTGATTTCAGGAAAAGATTTAGAGATTATTGACGGTAATAAAGTTATAGAGGTAAGGGTTGCCGGTATTAATAAGGGGATTGCCTCCTCACGGTTCATAGAGGATGCCGATTTTATATTGGCAGCTGGTGATGATTGGACTGATGAGGATATGTTTGAAGCCATGCCAGAGCATGCATGGACAATAAAGGTGGGTCCTAAACCTTCGAAAGCAAAGTGGATTGTTGAAGATGTCGATGAAATGAGAAGCCTCTTAAATGAGCTAAGTACTCTTGACATGACAAAATGATTTTTGCTATAATGCATTTGCGACTGGCAAGGGGCGGGTGTAGCTCAGTGGTAGAGCGCCTCCCTGCCACGGAGGAGGTCGCGGGTTCGAATCCCGTCACCCGCTCCATTCAAGGGGGCATTAATTGCCCCCTTGTTTCGTTTTTGATATCTTGATATTTTCGATATACATGGGATGTTTGTGTTAGAATAGCAAAGATAAAATAACATCTTCCATGAGGAGGGGGATTTGAGTGGAAAAGTGGCATGCTATGACAAGGGAAGAAGTTATAAAGAAGTTCGGGGTTGATCCCGAAAAGGGGCTTTCAATAGAAGAAGCTCGAAAGCGGCTAGAAAAATACGGAAGAAACGTATTACCTGAGGGAAAGAAAAAGACCCTATGGGATAGGCTTGCTGAGCAACTTCTTGACCCTATGATTATACTTCTTATGGTGGCATCGGTTATCTCCATATTTGTAGGAGAATGGGTTGATGCTATAGCCATCATTGTCATTGTTGTGCTCAATGCCATTATTGGTATATACCAAGAATATAAAGCAGAGAGTGCCCTTGAAGCATTGAAGACACTTACCACTCCTCATACGAGAGTTATAAGAGATGGGGCTATTATAGAGATCACTGTAGATGAAATTGTCCCTGGCGATATTGTAGTTCTTGAAGCAGGTGATAAGGTTCCAGCTGATATATATATACTGGAAGCCTTTGGCCTTATGGTAGATGAATCTATTCTTACCGGTGAATCTCATCCAGTTATGAAAGTACCTGGCACAGTAGGAGAAGATACAGCTCTTGCAGATAGGAAGAATATGCTTTATATGGGTACCTCTGTTGTTAAGGGTAGGGCCAAAGGTATCGTTGTTGCTACAGGTCCGGCAACAGAACTTGGTAAAATTGCCACTTCACTTGCTTCTATGGAAGAGGAAAAGACCCCACTGCAAAAGAAAATGGCAGAGTTTAGTAAAAAGCTCAGTGTTATCACCTTGGGTATTGTTGCCATTGTCTTTGCTCTGGGACTTTACAGGGCATGGGGTAGTGGTAGTAATATGTTCCAAACAATACTTGACCAGTTCATGGTCGCCGTATCTCTGGCTGTTGCCGCTGTTCCTGAGGGACTTCCTGCAGTTATGACTTTGGTTCTTGCTATTGGTGTTATGGAAATGGCTGCAGAAAATGC